>NZ_JBIRBA010000040.1:0-80917 GCF_044326345.1 Actinomadura sp. 9N215
CTGGCGCCCGCTCACCGGCCCGGTCTCGTTCTACCCCTGGTCGATCCTGTGGCGCGCTTCCGACGACTCCGATCACGTACATGCCGTCGTCACCTGCGCCCGGAACATGTCCGAACGGCTCGGCTGGCTGGCCGCCGCGGACCAGACGACCGGCTGAACATCACCGATCGGCCCCCGCCCGCTCACGGTGATCGGTCGAGGTGGTCGGTTCGATCCAGGACAGCGTGATCAACTGGGTCGCGATCCACCACCGTCACTACGCCTTCACCGACCGCCTGGCGACCCCCGCTCCCCCCTACCGGTACGGCACCGGCCTGCGGCGTGACCGGTGTCCGGTCGGACGGTGAGCAGGTCGATGCGCCGGCCGTCGACGCACAGTCCGGCGGGCATGGTGGTGAACCAGCCGAGCCTCACCACCTGCCCGCCCGCCCGGCCGCAGGGTGATCGGCCGCAGGATGATCGGGATGCTCGATGCGCAGCCGGTCCCGGCAGTTCCGCGGCCGGATCATTCGTGCGGGACCACCAGCCACCAGCATGCGCCGCGCGCCCCCGGCCGCGACACCCGCTGTGGCGTCGACGGCGGTGACGGCTGATCGCGGTTGCGCGCTCAGCGGCAGTCCGAATCACCGCATCGTTTGGCGGCGACCGGCTCTCCGCCGTCGGCCTCGGCGAGATAGACCACACCTTGGCCGCCCGCGCTCGGCCGTCCGAGGACACGGAAGCCGCCGGGCCGCGCGGGGTCGCCCGGATACGGCGGGCCGGGGGCGTGCACGCTCATGCCGGCCGGTGGCGGGATCCGGGTCGCATCCGGGGCTCGCGGCGGGTCTTGGCGCCCTGGACCTGGTGCATGAGACCGTCCCGCACCTCGAACAGCGCGGCGGTGACGTCGTGTTCGGCCGATGTCGCCACCAGGCCGGGCCGGTCGGCGATTTCGCAGGTGAGTGTCGTCAGAGGGTCGGCGCCCCCGCGGTCCTTGACGCTGAGTTCGAGCTGGATTGCGCCATGCTCGAACGACCGAAGCCGGGTCCAGAGCGGTGTGAAGCACTCGACGATCTGATCGCGTTCGGAATCGGCGAAGCCGGTGCCGAGTCTGAGCCGTCCGGCGATGGCGGCCGACTGCCTTTCAATGGTCACGAGCGTCTCGTTCCCTTCATTGTGGCGGCCCTGTGCTTCGGGTGCTTCGCGCCCGGTCCGTCCGGCATCGAGGGCGGGCCCGCAATGCGGTCAAGGCGCAGGACGCGGCGGCGGAGCTGTTTCTCACAGCACACCGCACCGGCGTCTCACCGGACACAGGCGGTCTCAGAACAACTCATCACCAGGCGTGATACGCCGCACGCGCGGCGGCGGACCGAGCCGGACCGATTCGAACCCGGCCGGACCTGGGAACTCTCATCCGCATCGATGCCCGGCTCAACGGCCGTGCAGGGGCCGGGCCGACCGCGCCGAAGGCGGCACCGGGCAGGTCGGTGAGCAGGCCAAAGACGCGGCGAGGAAGGTCCGCAGGGCCTTCCGTGGCCGAGGGCGCAACGAACACCGGACGCACATGGACCGGCCGAGCCACGAGTGACATCGCGATCGTCGCCCAGGCTGTGCCTGCTCGGTCTTCGAGCTGTCGCCGGGTGGCTCAGTGCCGACGCCCGAGGGCCGTTCGGTGCTGGGGCGTCATGCGCCAGCTGGTGTTGTTCTGCCAGGTGAGGTAGGCGGCGGCGCCGAGCGGGATCGGCAGCAGGTATGTGAATCGTTCTGAAGAGGAGGACGGCGGCCGTGGCCTTGGCGGCCGCGGGGCCGTCAAGCCCGGCGCACAACATGCTGGTCAGGGCGAGGACGTTGAAGATCCCCGAAACCAGGGTGTAACGCACGTACTCGCCGGTGCCGATGCCCCAGCTCGACAGCATCGTCCAACTCAAGCCCAGCGCCGCGGCCTCGCCCGCCGGGACGGTGTTGGCCACCGCGGTCGGCCCGAGGTTGAGCACCGCGGCCTCGCGCAGCCGCAACGACGGGACGAGCGACACGATCACGCCCCAGGACACCGTCAGGTTCAGCGCGGCGACGGCCGCTACGAGCACCGTCCGCCGCCACGACATCGACGTCAGGCCGGCCCACGCGCTGTCGTATGAGCCGAGCCGCGGCAACAGGACCCCGAACACGGCCGCGACGATCACCACCGGCAAAAACGGGCGCAGATACGTCACCACCCGCCGTTTCGGCGCGGACGCGGGCGCGGAGGGTGGCGAGGGCACGGGCATGGGCGCCGGATCCAGACCGCGTCGGACGGCATCGGCCGCTCGGGAGACGCTGACCGGTGTCACCACCGCTGCCTCCCAGGAGCCGGACGGACGGGAACGACACGGGCTGCCCGCGCCCCCTGCCGAGACGATCGAGGCGCCGAGCGATCGCCAACGGCCCCTGCCCAGGGCCGGTCCTGTGCCCAGCTGATGAAGGTGACCGTTTTCAGAAGTCCTTCGAGCGTTGCAGGACGGGCTGGATGGACCACAGTCAGCCCGGCCAGCGCGGCGCGGTGAGGAGGGGCGGCGGCCCGTCGAACAGGAAGCCGACGACCATGAGGGCCGCCGAGGTCATGGCAACGGCCAGGGCGAGGGTGCCGATCAGGCTGCGGACCTGGGCGACGGGCGCGATGAAGAACACCGACGCGACCGCGGCGGGGCTCAGCGCGAGGTAGGACAGGCCGCGGTCGGAGTCGGCGCCCTCGGCGAAGCCGGGCGATAACGAGGCAATGAGCAGAAAGCCGAACAGCACCTGCACCCCGGTGACCGCGACCCGGACACCGTGCAGGAGCTCAACGAAATTGCGGTCCGCGCGCTCACCGGTGTTCTCCCGCGGCGAACCCATCGGGACGAGCGAGCGGCAGCCAGTTTGGGTGCATTGAGCGCTGGGGGCGGCTGGTCAGACAGGCCGGCCGTGCCGGGCGACTTGACGCCGTCGCATAAGAGCGACGATCGCGTGAAAGCGGCGGAGTCGCTGTGGCACCAGCCTCGGCGTTAGGCGCTAATCGGGGAGGCCGCGGACGCGAGGAACACTCGTGCACAGTTCGCGTGCGAGGAATGGTGCTGTGAGGTCTGTCTCCGCGGTCGCAAGTTCGAATGCGCTGGACAGTGGGACCGGTTGTTGTGGTGCCGCGCAAGGGCGCCGCACGGGATCCGGAGCCTGAAAGTGAGGGCGGCTGCGCTCTTCGCATGGTGGTTGGGTCCCGTGAGATGGAGGGACGTCCTGTTCGCGGGGTGTGAAGTCGTGGAGCCGGGCGGGGTTGGGGGAGCAGGGCGCGGAGGCGGGCGACGTAGCCGTCTGTCTTCCGTCGGCTGATGGTTGGGCGGACACTGCAATGAACTCGGCGAACAGCCGGTTGCGGAACCCGATGGTTGCGGGAGCCGCTGTCGGTGAACGCGTCTCGGTTGGGCGAGGGCTCCGCAGGGGACGTCAGTCGAGCAGATCCGCTTGGTGGGCGAGGATGGCGGCTTGGACGCGGTTGGTGAGGGACAGCTTGGTCAGGATCCGGCTGACGTGGGTCTTGGCTTCCGTGGTGTCGGCTTGCTGGAATCCTCGTGCCGTTGATCACGAGGAGAGGCAGTCGATGCCCCGTAGCTATCCCCTGAGTTCCGGCGCAAGGTGCTGGATCTGGTGAAGTCCGGGCGGCCGGTCCGGCAGGTCGCAGCGGACCTGGACATGCCCAGCCAGACCATCTACGTGTGGCTGCGGCAACACCGCATCGACGCTGGCCTGGAGCCTGGGCTGACCTCGTCCGACCATGCGGAATTGGTGGCGGCGCGGCGCCGGATCGCCGAGCTGGAGCCCGAGTTGGCCGTCACCCGCCGGGCAGTCGAGTTGCTGAGAGAGGCGGTGCCCCCAAAGGAGGTTCGAGGCCATCGAGGTGATGGCCACCGACGGCCTGCCCATTGCCGCCTGCTGCAAGATCCTGAAGGTGTCAGAGTCCGGTTTCCACATGTGGCGCCGCCGACCGCCCTCGGCCCGGGCGCTGCGGCACGCGTGGCTGACCGAGCAGATCCGCGCCGTCCACGCCGACGCCCGCGGCGCCTACGGTGGCCGCCGCGTTCACGCCGAACTCACCCTCGGTCTGGGCATCCAAGTCGGCCACGGCGCAGTAGAGCTTCTGATGCGCAGGGCCCGGCTCAGGGACTTGCCCGGCGTGCGGCGACCGCGGCTTAAGCACCAGACGCCGACCGCCGCCGACCTGGTCGACCGTGACTTCACCCGAAGCGCCCCTGACCAGTTGTGGGTTACCGATATCGAGCGCCACGAGGCGCTGACGAACCGTGCGGTGGTGAAAGGACACCGCCCCCGGCCTGTCGCAGCGGGCCGGGTGAAGCAGAGGGCAGTCTGAACCAGGAGGTGCCGGGGAGGGCGGGAAGCAGCCCTGTCAACGACGAGGCGGGTCAGTACTGCCAGATGGCCCGTGCTCGGCAAGCGAGACGGAAAGGCGCACGTGAGGAACCAGCGGCTGAACGCTCCTCAAGAGAGCCACCAGCTCGAACCTGGCGGATCAGGGCTGGGTAGCAGCGCGCACCCGCATGGCAGTGTGGTGCGGGGAACTTCTGGGCCGGTTGATGTCGCCGGTCGGGAGGCCGCGGTGAAGGTCTGCGGCGTAGTCGCGGCGATGCTGCAGGGGCATAGCTGGGCGCCGGCCCCGTCGAACGGTTCGACAGTGAACGTGGGAACCATCCCGGTGGCCCCCGATCCGGATCGCAGCCGGCGATCTGGTGGGAAGGCCCGCCGTCGGCTGATGCCGCCGGGGTGGGGCGGAGGACCCGTAGTAGTCCGGGACCGGGAAAGCCGGTCACATGGCCAAGGGGTCCAGCGTGTTCGCGGCATGGGTGCTGATCCCGGAGGTCGCTGGTGAATACCGGCGCGTCGTGGCCCGGTCTGGATGAGGCCGAGGTGGGAGTACGGGCGATGCAACGCAAGCTGCACCGATGGGCGAAGGCTGGTCCTGGCCGTCGCTTCGATGATCTCCGTAGCCTCGTCTATGACCCGGCCTTCCTGGTGGTGGCCTGGAGCCGGGTGCGGGGCAACAGGGGCGCACGAACGGCCGGAGTCGGGTGGCATCGCACCGCGCGATGTCGGCCCGGCCGCAGCGGAACTGCTGACCGGGCTGCGCGACGATCTCAAGGCCAACCGGTTCGCTCCGCGTCCGGTGCGGGAGAAGGCGATCCCCAAGGCGTCGGGCAAAGTCCGGCGTCTGGGGATCCCCACGACCGCGGACCGGGTCGTGCAGGCTGCGTTGAAACTGGTGCTTGAGCCGATCTTCGAGGCGGACTTCCAGCCGTGTTCCTACGGCTTCCGCCCGAGACGCCGGGCCCAGGACGCGATCGCCGAGATCCATTACCTCGCCTCACCCACCAGGACCTACGAGTGGGTGTTCGAGGGCGATATCACGGCGTGCTTCGATGAGATCTCGCACCCGGCGCTGATGGGGCGGGTGCGGGCACGCATCGCGGACAAACGTGTCCTGGCCTGGATCACGGCGTTCTTGCGCGCTGGCGTCCTGTCCGAGGACGGCCTGAACCGCGAGACGATCACCGGCACACCCCAGGGCGGGATCCTGTCACCGCTGCTGGCCAACATCGCCCTATCGGTTCTGGACGAGCACTTCGCCGCCAAGTGGAAGGCGCTCGGCCCGGAATGGACACGCGCCAAGCACCGACGCGCCGGAGGCGCGGTCATGAAGATCGTCCGCTATGCCGACGACTTCGTGGTCATGCTCGCCGGGCAACGCGCCGACGCCGAAGCGCTCTGGGACGAGGTCGGCGCGGTCCTGGCACCGATGGGCCTGTGCCTGTCGGCCGACCAGACCAGGATCTGCCACATCGATGAGGGCTTTGATTTCCTCGGCTGGCGCATCCAGCGCCGAGCCTGGCGAAACCGAAGCGGCAAACGAGCCGTCTACACCTACCCCTCGAAGAAGGCACTGGCCTCGATCGTGGACAAAATACGGACGCTCACCCGCCGCCGGAGTCATCGAACACTGGCCGACCTGCTGCACCGCCTCAACCCGGTGCTGCGGGGATGGTGCAACTACTTCCGCCACGGGGTCTCGTCCCGGACGTTCGGCTATATCGACCATTTCGCCTTCTGGCGAGTCGTGAGCTGGCCCCGGAAACGTCACCTCGGGCTGAACATGCACACCCTCATCAGGCGCTTCGCGCCGGGCTGGCAGATCCAAGCCGAAGGGATCGAGATCGACTCCACCCAAACCGCTGCGCTGGCCACCAACGCGCTGGGAATGGCAATCCAGAACCGCCAACCGCCACCGGGCACCTTGATCCACTCCGACCACCGAGTGCAATACACATCCTGGGCGTTCACCCAACGCGCCAAAGCCTCCGGCCTGGTCGCCTCCATGGGCTCCATCGGCGACCGCTACGACAACGCCGTCGTCGAGTCATTCTGGGACCGGATGCAGACCGAACTGCTCAACCGGCAGCGCTGGCGCACCCGCATCGAACTGGCCAATGCGATCTTCGAGTATTTGGAGATCTTCCACAACCGCCGACGCCGCCACAGCGCACTGGGAATGCCCACCCCGATCGAGTACGAGAGGATCCACCCGACCCGACAGCTGGCATGAGATTCCGGTAACGCGACATCACGGAACTCGGGGCACATCACGGACTTCACACAACCCGGGGCAGCTCACTGGACGGCTCAGGCGAGTTCTTTGTAGAGGAGCTGGGTCAATCCGTTGGAATCGGTGATGATCTGGCTTTTGGTCACTGTGCCTGCGTCCCATGCCTGCATGGCTTCCAGGCGGACGGTGGTGGGCCTGTCGATGTCGATGAAGGCGCGGCCGCTGGCGGTGGTGCCGTAATCGCGTTTGATGGCAGGCGGGTGGTTGGCGCTGGTGGCGACCAGGAGATTGCTTTCCTTGACCGGGACGCCGGCGGTGAGGTTGAACACCCGGGAGATGATCCAGGCGTGAGTGGACCGGTTCCGTGCGGTGACGAACTGGCCGCGGACCTGTTGCGTCACCTCGTACGTCCCTCGTTTTTTCAAAGTGACGGTGGTGTGGGTGATAGGAGTCCATCGCCGGATGGTGGTCGTCAGCGCAGTCGTGTGACCGATCGCTCTGCCGTGGGCTGGCGCGGTGGCGGTCTTTTCGGCTGCGGCCTGCTTGCTGTCGGTGGCGGGGCCGATCAGGGCGTCCAGCGGCGCGGTGATGACGGGCATGAGGGCCAGTCCGAACAGGAGGGCCACCGTTTCCAGTGCGGATCTGTCGCCGCGTGTCAGCTGGTGGCCGGGAGCGGCGTGGCTGTCGTGGATGGTCATCGCGCTGTCAGGCCGCGGCTCGTTGTCGAGGATGTCGTCGCTGACGGTGAGCGGTCATCGAGCCGGTCGCAAGAGCACGGACCGATGATGACGGCGACGTTGGAGTGGCCGGGGGCGAAGGCCACGGCCAGGTACGTGAGTGAGAGCTGCTGGGGCCTTTCCATGCGAGAAGCTTGGCGGGCGCCGTCCATGTCCCGTCCATGCCCGGTCCATAGCAGTTAGGGGTGGGACGGCTAATGGCTCGGCGCGGCATCGGCGAAGATGCCCGAAGGGCGGACGTAATTATGCAACGAAATGAGATTTTCAAAAGAAAGGTTCTTCGCTTCCGGGTGCCCGTACTCATGCCGACAAGACGGCGGTCTTCGCTCGCATGAGTTCGCCGGGTCACGGAGAGTCGTGAGGCGGGCCAGATCCTTGCCGTGCAGGTGAAGAAGGCATTCATTCGCCTGCCGCGAAACACGCAGTATTGTGTTCGAGGTCAGTGTCGAGTTGGGCGGCGACCGGCCTTGCCTGCCAAGATGCCGAGAGTTGATGCCGTATGGCTGGAGAATTCAAGATCTTGGGCCCGCTGGAGGTCTGGACGGGTGGGGAGCAGCTGCGACTGAGCGGTGCCGGGCAGCGGAAGGTGCTGGCCGCATTGTTGCTGTCAGCAGGTTATGTGGTGCCGCTGAGCCATTTGGTGGATGTGGTCTGGCCGCGGGAGCCGCCTCCCACCGCGGAGAAACGCGTCCGCAATCTGGTGTCCGAGCTGCGAGGGCTGCTCGCCGACGGGGGCCTGGCAGGGCCGGTGGCGGCGGGCGCCGGGTACCGGCTGGACGTCGGAGAGGGCGAGCTCGACGCCGCCGTGTTCGACAGCCGGGTGAGGCGGGCTCGCCGGCATGTCGCCGACGGGCAACCGGCGGAGGCGGTCGCCGAGTTCCGCGCGGCCCTGCACCTGTGGCGGGGGCCGGTGCTCGCAGGGCTGGAATGCCCGGCGCTTCAGCCGCAGGTGACCAGTTGGGAGGAGCGACGGACGGCGGCGCTGGAGGAGGACATCGAGCTGGAACTGGACCTCGGACGGCACCACAGCGTGATCAGCGAGCTGAGCGAGCAGGTGGCCGCGCACCCGCTCCGGGAACGGTTGGCCGGACAGCTGATGCTGGCATTGCACCGAGCCGGTCGGCGGCCAGAAGCGCTGCGGGTCTTCCACGACACCCGCGAGACGCTGGCCGAGGAACTGGGCCTGGACCCCGGCGACCAGTTACAGCGACTGCACCAGCAGATCCTTTCCGACGACCCCGGCCTCGCGGCGTCGCCACCGGATCGACGCAGGCGCGTCCACCAGCTGCCCCACGACCTCGCCGACTTCACCGGCCGCGCCACCGAACTGAACCGGCTCATCTCCGCCCTGCCGGCGGAGGGGGAGCCGACCACCGCGGTGGTGATCAGCTCCATTGACGGGATGGCGGGGATCGGCAAGACCGCCCTCGCGGTGCACGCCGCACACCGGCTGGCCGACCGCTACCCCGACGCGCAACTGTTCATCGACCTGCGCGCGCACACCGCCGGAGACGAGCTCGGCGCCACGGCCGCCGCCTTGGAGACGCTGCTGCGCGCGGTAGGCGTGCCGAGGGAGCGGATTCCCGACAAGCTGCATCAACGGGCCGGGCTGTGGCGGGACGAACTGGCCGGCCTCAAGGCCCTGATCGTCCTCGACAACGCCACCAGCGCCGAAGAGGTGAGGCCGCTGCTGCCCGGCGACCCCGCCAGCCTGGTGCTGATCACCAGCCGCCGCCGGCTCACCGATCTGGAGGCCGCCCGCACGCTGTCCCTGGAGGTGCTGCCGCCCGCCGACGCCGCCGCACTTTTCACCCGGATCGCCGACGACGCGCGCGCCGCCGCCGAACCGCAGGCCCTGGACGAGGTGGTGAGGCTCTGCGGCCTGTTGCCGCTGGCGGTCCGGATCGCCGCCGCCCGGCTGCGCACCCGCCCCACCTGGACCCTCGCCCACCTGGCCGAACGCCTGGGTGACCAGCAGCGGCGGCTGGGCGAGCTGGCCACCGGCGACCGCAGCGTCGCCGCCGCGTTCGCCCTCTCCTACCGGCAGCTCACACCCGTGCAGCAGCGGCTGTTTCGGCTGCTGAGCCTGCACCCGGGTCCCGATTTCGACGCTCACACCGCCGCCAGAGTCGCCGACATCGCGCTCCAGGAGGCCGAACGGCTCCTGGAGGACCTGCTGGACGTGCACCTGCTGCAGCAACGCACCGTCGGCCGGTACCGCTTCCATGACCTGCTGCACACCTACGCCGCCCACCTCGCCCTTGAAGAGGACACCGAGGCCGACCGGCGCGCCGTCCTGGGCCGTCTCCTCGACCACTATCTCGCTTCCGCCCGGAACCTCTACCGGCTGCTGCGCAACGGCTGCAAGCTCGCCGACGCGATGGCGGCCACCCACTCGGCAGGGGTCGCGTTCGCCGACCTGGCCGAGGGACAGACCTGGGTGCTGAGCGAACTCGACGGCATCCTCGGAGCCGTCCGCAGAGCCGCCGCGGACCCCGGCGCGCCGATCGCCGTCGCCGCGGACCTGCTGCTCGCCCTCGACCCCCTGGGCGACGTCGCGTTCCTATGGCCGCGGCTCAACGGTCCCGCCGCCGAGATCGCCGACGCCGCGGAAGCGCGCGGTGAGTTCCCCGCCGAAGCCCGGGCCCGCTACATGCTCGGCGGCGGGCTCTGGCAGGTCGACAGGCTGGACGGGGGCGAAGCGCAGGTCCGCCGCGGCATCCGGGCCGCCCACGACGGCGGGGACGAGGCGATCCTGGACCGGCTGCTCAACGTGTCCGCCCTGCTTGCCTTCCACCGGCAACACCATGAGGAGGCGCTCGCGATCTTCCAGGAGAGCCTGGCGATCAGCCGGCGCTCCGGCGACTGGTGGTCGCAGCTGGAGGTGCTGAACAACATCGCCTCCCTCTACATCATCGGGCTCGGGCGTCCCCTGGAGGCGCTGCCGTGGCTGGAGCGCGGGCTGGCGCTGGCGGACAGGGTCGGGGGACAGTCGGCCACCTGGCAGCACCTGATGACCAACCGCGGCCGGGCGAAGCGGGCGCTCGGGCGCCCGGACGAGGCCGTCGAGGACTTCCGCGCCGCGCTCACCGCCAGCCGCGCGCTCGCCTCCCCTTTCCAGGAGGCGATGGCCCTGCAGGAACTGATGGTGACGACGCGTCGGCTCGGACGCCTGGAGGAGGCCCTCGATCACGCCGAGGCGAGCCTGGCCATCTGGCGGCAGCTCGGCCAGGAGGCCAGGCAGGCCGAGGTCAGGGTCCAGCAGGAGACGATCCACGCCGAGCTGGACGGATCGCGTCCATTGGCTTGAGCCGCTGCCGGGCCGAACAATGGCCGGGCCATCGGCTGGGATCGCGGGCGCTGTGCCGCGATCCCAACCGAACCAGGCGAGAGGCGCGGACGAGGAAGGTTGCCGGGTCAGCGGCCGCGCGGCAGGCTCCGACAGTGTCCAGCGACATGTCCACGAAATGGACCGGCTTTGGGACGAGGTACCGCAGATCCAGATGGAGCCGGGCAGGTTCGCGTCGCCCGCAGGCGCTGTGACCTGGAAGCGGGCGGTGTGCTCCGAGCGGATGACGGTGGCGGCGGTGAAGAAGCCCGTGCCGCCCCGGGAAGTGATGACGTCGCCACGCCGGACCGTCCAGTCGATGCCCGTCGGGATTGTTGCGATTAAAGGCGAAGCCGTTGGCTGCCAGGAACGAACCCGTGTCCGGGTGGACGTTCACCGGTCCGGCGCAGACGGTGGATCCACGGGTGACGGTGCCCTGAGCGCTGGCCGCGTCCGAGCCGGTAGCGGCCGAGGAGACGGTGCCGAAGACCAGGACGGCCAACGGCCGCCGTGACGCCGGCCGAGGCGGTGGCGATGGCCGCCTTGTGCCGGAAAGCGGTCGGCCGGAGCCGAGAGACCAGGCTCGTTATCTATCCAGTTCGGCGGGTTTGGTGCCCTTCTTGTGATGGACGGGGCGGGCGTGTGCCTCGCCGGTGGCCAGGACGCGTCCCACGTCATGGCGGGTCGCCGGGCGGGCGGTTCTTCGAGCCGGGTGGGCGCCCGGGGCCTGGCGTGGTGGGTTTGGGTGCACGTGCTGGAGACGGTGCCTTCGTGTGGAGGTTCCGGAACCCCCGCCGCACCCGGGCCGGGCTCAACCTGGTGGGTTCGGCCGATTTCTCCCAGGGGCGGCGCAGGTCGACCGCCAGGGGCCGGGCGAGCCGGAGCAGGTGTGATGACCAGCCGGGTCCACCGGTCGGCCGCGTGCGGGTCGCGAAGTCGGGGCTTGGTCCAGCCGAGGGTCTCGCCGACCTCGATGTCGGAGGTCTCGTCGTGGTAGTCGATGGTTTTCAGGACGGCGAAGACGGTGTTGTCGTAGCGCTCGATTTTTGGGCGCTGGTGGGCGTTGATGGCGTCCTCGACGGCCAGCGGATGGAGTTGGATCTCCTCCTGGATGAGGTCGAACTCCTCGGCGGTCGGCTCGAACAGGCGATCCACACGAAGCAGCCGCGGGCGTCCTTGCGGGCCTCGTCGAAGGCGTCACTGATGTCGCCGTTGATGTCGCCGCGCTGGCCCTCGCGGTAGATCGCTTGGTCAACAATCACAAGAGGTCATCCTCGTATAGCAGAAGGCATCACCGAACAAGTTTCGGTGACGCGCTGCCGGTCGGGCAAAGCCCTGGGCGTCACGTTCGGTGAGCGCCGACGATGGTTTCGCCCGCGGATCGGTGGGCCCGAGATCGTTCGCCGCGCCGAGGGCCTGGTCTAGATCCTGCCGGTCTCCCAGGACGAGCGCGCGGTCGACCAGTTGGCCGAAGTGGTCGGGCGCATATCGCGGCGGTGTCACAGCACCTTTCCAAACTTGTCTCCGCATTTTGGAGACCGGTTGTGTTGGAGCGACCAGGACGGGTCAGTCTCTTGGGGGCCGGGCCTCTGTGATGAAGGGCCGATGCGGCGATGCGGCTCAGCGTTCATCCAGTCGACCGCGCAGGAGGGCCGTGCGTGGGAACGGCTCGGCGACGGCCCTAAGACGCGAGACGCGCTCACCCGGGTTGAGCGGCTTGTGGAACCCGCTACCGATGCCAGACCGTCCCGAGCACCATTACCGATACGACCCGGCGAAGAGCGACGCTAATACGGCAACCACGCTCGCATGGGTCGGTGACTCAGCGGCCGAGCCGTACGCCCGCGGCGTGCTGGCCAGGCTGGAAACACCTTCCGTTGGCCCGGCCCGGCCCCGGCGTGCGGCGTCCGCACGGCTCGACCTGGCTCTCGCACTTGCTCGCGGCGGATCAGCCGGACGAGGCGGCACAGACCGCACTGGAGGCGGTGACGAGCGGTCGGCTGGTGCCGTCGAACTACTGGCGGGCCGCCGAGGTGATCAGGGCCGTGCAGGCTCGGAGTGTGCCAGAAGCGACCGAGCTGCACGAGGCGTACCGCGAGCTGTGCGCGCCAGCGGAAGACCCACTCGCCGACGGCTGAGCGCGCCACGCCGAGCCCGCGGCCGGGAACTGGCTGAGATCATCGCGTCCGTCGCCTGACTGCGGAGGTAGCCGTGTCCATCCCCGAACCGCTGACGGACGACCAAATCGCCGAGCACCTGGCCGGGCTGCCCGGTTGGACCCGCGACGGCGACGCGATCACCCGGACGTTCAGGCACACCTACCACGAGACCGTTCACCTGGCGATGTATGTGGCGGCCCAAGGCCCGCGAGGTCGGCCACCACCCGGACATCCACATCACCTGGCAGCGCATCAGGTTCGCGATCACCACTCACGACGCCGGCGGCCGGATCACCGTGAAGGATTTCGAGCTGGCCCGCCACATTGACGCGATCGCGGCCGGGCACGGGGCCGAGCCGGTCTAGACGTGCGGCGTGCTGCACCGACGAAGGGGGCGAATTCGCGCGTCCGATAGATTCCGGCAATTCGCTACAAACGGACCGTTCGTCGCACCCGATCGACCGTCCGACCGACAGCCCCTGACCGCCCTCCTGACCAGCCGTCGTGATCATGCGATGCTCCGCCCGACGACGTCGAACAGTTGACGGGCGGCCCCGCCGCCCCGGCCAGGAAGGGGTTGCGGCGATGCGCGCGAGACGGCGGACGACCTGGGCGAACAGAAGAAGTCGCAGCTGGCGGCTGTCCCTTGTAGCGGCGGCCGTGGTGCTGCTGGGTGGCGTCGCCGCCGCGCCCGGTGCGGCCGCCGACGCCCCGCCGAAGGCGGAGGAGTGCGAATTCAGCGTCCAGAAGGACGTCCCTGCCACTATGCGGGACGGGACGGTGTTGCGCAGCAACGTGTTCACGCCGAAAGGGGACGGCGAGTTCCCCGTCATCCTGATGCGGCTGCCCTACAACAAGGAGGGCGCCCTGAGCTTCGTCTATGGCCCCCCCGACCGTTACGCCAAGGCCTGCTACCTCGTCGTGGTGCAGGACGTCCGCGGCGAGTACAAGTCGGACGGCACCTTCTACCCGTACCGGAGTGAGGCTGAGGACGGCTACGACACCATCGAGTGGTCCGCCGCTCTGCCGCACTCCAACGGCAAGGTCGGCATGTACGGGTTCTCCTATCCGGGGCTCACGCAGTGGCTGCCCGCCACCCTCACGCCCCCGCACCTGGTCACGATCGCCCCGGGGTTCACGTCCTCCGACATCTACGACGGATGGACCTACGAGGGCGGCGCGCTGTACCAGTCGTTCATCCAGGACTGGCTGCTGAGCTTCCTCACCGGAGGCGTCACCAGCAAGCTCCCGGACGGCGCGAAGCTGCGGGCGGAGATGACCCAGGCGTCGCGGGACCTGCACGCCAAGTGGTACCGGCACCAGCCGCTGAACAACTTCCCGCCGCTGTACCCGGACGACGACCGCATCGCGCCGTACTACTTCGACTGGATCGACCACCCGAGCGACGACGACTACTGGAAGCGCTGGAGCATCCGCACGAAGTATCCGCAGGTCAAGGTGCCATCGCTGAATTTCGGCGGCTGGTCGGACATCTTCCTCAACGGGACGGTGGAGAACTTCGCCGGGGTGCGCGCCCAGGGCGGGTCCGAGGTCGCCCGGCAGGGCACGCAGCTCCTCGTCGGGCCGTGGACGCACGGCGGCTCGGGCCGCAGGGTGGGCGACGTCGACTTCGGTCCGGAGGCGGTCGTCGCGTGGGGCGATCTGCACCTCCGCTGGTTCGACCACTGGCTGAAGGGGATCGACAACGGCGTGGACAAGGATCCGGCGGTGAAGGTCTTCGTGATGGGCGCCAACAAGTGGCGCACGGCTGACTCCTGGCCGATCCCCGGCACCGCCAACACCACGTACTACCTGCACAGCAAGGGCGACGCGAACACGGCGAACGGCGGCGGCACGCTCGATACCACCGCGCCCGCGACGGACGAGAAGGCCGACCAGTACCAGTACGACCCGGCGAACCCGGTACCGAGCGTCGGCGGCCGTTTCCAGAGCTCGGTGCCCGGCGGCCCGCGGGACCAGCGGCCCGTCGAGCAGCGGCCGGACGTGCTGGTCTACAGCACCCCGCAGCTCACCAAGGACACCGAGGTCACCGGCCCGATCTCGGTCACGCTGTACGCCAGGTCCTCGGCGAAGGACACCGACTGGACGGCGAAGCTCACCGACGTCCAGCCGGACGGCATCTCGATGCTGGTCCGGGACGGCATCCAGCGCGCCCGGTACCGGGTCTCGCTGGAGAAGCCGGAGCTGATCACCCCCGGGGAGGTCTACAAGTACACGATCAAGCTGTGGCCGACCAGCAACCTGTTCAAGGCGGGCCACCGCATCCGGCTGGAGATCTCCAGCAGCAACTTCCCGATGTACGACCGGAACCCGAACACGGGCGGGAAGTTCGGCGCCGACACGACCACGCAGCCCGCGTCGCAGACCGTCCTGCACGACCCGGCGCACCCGTCGTCGATCACGCTGCCGATCATTCCGGCGCCCGTCCGCTGACCCCGGCGTAACGGCTGGCCCGCGCCCCCCGCCGCGGGTCAGCCGGAGGCCAGGTAGACCTGCTCGAAGTGGGCGTTGCCGAACGTCCGTCCGGAGAAGTCGTTCTTGGGCCAGCCGCAGTCTGGACCTTGTGGGTGCTCTCGACGTTGGCGAAGAACGGGATGATCCAGCCGCCGCGGTCGAACTGGATCCGGTACATCCGCTCGGTGAGCCGCAGCCGCTCGGCCCGGTCGCCGGTGGCCTGCGCCTTCTCGGAGATCGACCGCAGCTCGCGGAGGTCGGCCTCGGGCGGGTGGGTCAGCGTGGTGGTGTCGCTGAGGTCGGTCAGCGTCATCAGGGTCAGGTAGTCGCCCTGCGGCGGCCACTTGTCGACCGAGAACTTCCAGTCGTGGAAGTTGGGGCCGAACAGCGTGGCGGTGTCGACCTGCCGGACCTTGATGGTCATCCCGATCTCGGCGGCGTTCTTCGCCAGCACCGTACACATGGGCACGGCCTCGGCCGAGACCGGGCCGGTGACCAGCTCGACCATGACGCCCTCCTTACCTGCCTCCCTGAGCAACTGGCGCGCTCGGGCGACGTCCCGCCTGCACACCAGCGACTTGGAATAGCCGGGCGCGAACGGCTCGGGCAGGTCGTTCGCCACCACGCCGTGCCCGGACGTGCACGCCGTGAGCGCCTGCTCCCGGTCGATCGCCAACCGCAGCGCCTGCCGCACCCGCGGGTCGTCGAAGGGGGACCTCTTCATGTTCATGTCGGGCGAATCCTGACCCTGAGGGCGGGTGGGTTCCAAGGTGGTTTCCGGAGGCTGAGGCCAGCAGAGAGGTCTTGGGCGGTGAGGTCGGGCGATCCAGTAGCCGGGTGAACGCCTCCACTGCGCGGCGGCTGTTCCGGGTGCAGGAGTGGCGCCGTTGATCCCTTTGGCGATGGCCGCGGCGGTGCAATGCATGGCCAGCCCAGCTTTGTGACCGACGCGGCAACGAGCTTGTCGCGGGCGCGACGGCGACCAGGTGGACGCTGGAACTGCGTGATCGGTACGGCATCGACATCAGCCGGCGTGCCGCTGATCCGGAGGCGGCGAAGGCGGTGCGGGCGAACGCGGTGGAAGCGACCGCAGCGCGGGCCGCCGCAAGGGTCGTGATGCGCCGGATTAAGACGATCTCCGAACCGGTTTCGAAGTACGTGCTCGGGGCCTATGAGTTCTCTCCCAGCTGGTCGAGGCCGGGGAGGACATCCGCTGGCTGCCCCGCCGCCTGGCCTCCTCTCTGTTCCTGCCGGGCAACGACATGTTCGTTATCGACGGCGCGTTCGTCACGTTCAACCTGCACGATCGTGATGACGGCCCGGCTGGGCAGCAGTGGGACGATGACCCGGCTCTGGTAGCACGGTCCCGGGAGGCATTCGAAGCGGCGTGGGCGGTCGCTGTGCCGCACAAGGACTACGCGCCGCCGGCCTGAACCGTTTTCCGATGAACGACCGAAGGCTGGTCACGATGGGGGCGTGGGACATCCCGCCTGGCCGGCGCAGCTGGCCGAGGACGGCCGCATCAGCACCGCCGTGCGCATCCGGGGCCTGTACCGGGTCATCACCTTCGAGCACGCCGATGGGTACCTGGTCAGCACGGCCTCCAAGATGTTCGTGGCCGTGCAGGGGGGCGGGCGCTCACCAGGCCAAGCTGCTGGTGATGCGCGACGGCGAGGTCACCCTTCGGTTCGACGACGGGACCGACCTTGACCCAGCCTCTTTGCGGAATGCTCGAATCGATGTACAGCAGTTCGGGCAGATAAAGGTCCCCTCCGCCGGGCACGGTGGCGAAGAAGTCGCCGGTTTGCAGGGTGCAGCGCTCGTCCACTCCTTCCCGCCGCAATGTGTCTGGGGCCTGCGCGAGCCCTTCCGGAGTGTCGAAGAGGATCCCGCGCGCGGGCGGGTGCGCCCGGAGGACCGCGGCGAGCAGTGTTCCGTCGCCGCCGCCCACGTCCACGATTGTCCGGAACCGGCCGAAGTCGTAGCGGGCGGGCAGCGCGTCGGCGGTCGCCCGTGTGCCCTGGCTCATCGCGGCGTTGAACAGGGCCGACAGTCCGGGGTTCTCCTTGAGGTGGGCGAAGAAGTTCTTGCCGTGCAGCTGGTCGAAGGAGGTCCGGCCGGTTCGGACGCTGTCTTCCAGGTGCTCCCAGGCTCGCAGCATGGCCGGGTCGGTGAACATCTGGGTCAGGGAATGAAGTGAATCGGGCCTGTCGACTGCCGTCCGGCTACGCCGCAGGCTGCGAGATCTCGGGCTCGATCTGCCGATGACGGCCTTCCTCGGGGCCGCCACTGTGCGGAGCGTCGCGGCGGGGGTCACCGATCCGGGGGAGGCACCGGAGGTGGCGGGCGCGACAGATGAGGGCTTTGCGCTGACGCCGCTGCAGGCCGCGTACTGGATCGGCCGGAATCCAGCGTTCCCGCCCGGGGGAGTGGCGACGTTCTACTACCGGGAGTACGACCGGGCGCCTGGGCCGGAGGGGCCGGACAAAGACCTGGCCCAGCTCACCGTCGCCTGGAACCGCCTGGTCGAACATCACCCGATGCTCCGCATGATCGTGGACGGCGACGGCCAGCAGCACGTCCTGTCCGCGGTGCCGCCCTACACGATCGAGGCCGTGGATCTTGCGGCGGGCGGCCCCGGGGGAGGCGGGGGCGCGGCTGGCCGCGCTCCGGCATGAGTGCTCCCACCAGGTGCGCGACGCGGCGCGGTGGCCGCTGTTCGATGTCCGCGCGGCCTTTCTGCCGGACGGGCGCACGCGGCTGTTCCTCGGCGTCGACGTGCTCGCCCTCGATCTCGCGGGCTGGATGCAGATCCTGGCTGAGTGGGGCGACCTGGCGAAGGACAAGAGCGGAACGCAAATCAGCTTTGGTGGCGACAAGAAGGGCGCCTTCGCCGTCGACAGCCAGCATTTCGCGTAGAACGTGACCGTCATCGAAGTCGGCACGGCCGCGAAGGTCATGGGAGTGGTCCAGCAATACCGGCAGGCGAAGCCGACGATCAACCTCCCCGCCGAGGGCGAGGCCGAGGTCGTCGAGACCATGGCGGAACTGGAGCGGGAGGTCAACAGCGGCTCCCCCGACGTCGGGCGGATTTGGCGCGGCCTCCAGCTCGTCGGCGCGCACCTGAACACGGCTGCTGCGGGGGCGCTCGGGAACCTCATCGCCGCCGGCGCCCTGGACCTGGCGGCGCAGCTGCACTGAGCAGTAGGACAGCACTCGACCAGACATCGAACGGGCCTCGCTTCATTGCACGGGCCGTTCGATGTCTGGTGGGGCATCATCACGGCATGGACACCCAGGCACGGTCTGGGCCGACACCACGCAGCCCTGGATACCGCGCGGTCGACAGCGGCAAAGAGAGCCTACCCCTCCGGGGTAGCTAATTTCGGTCCTCACACAAGGTGATCTTTTCCCGATCGAAAACCAGCCAGTGGTGCCACCGGGAGGCGCTCCCACCAGCAGTCACACAGAGAAGCAGCATTGCAGACCAGAGATCCAACACACAGTAAGCAAGGTTGTAAAGACCGGAAGTCGGTTATGGTACTTGATGGCAGCACACGGACATAGGAAGAGGACGGCTCCCCACGCCGCCAAGCAGAGAGAAGCCGTCCTCAGTCCCGCGGAGCGAGCCCCAGGCCTTACGGCTTGGGGCTCGTCCAGGTTTCGGCTCAGTGAAGCGTGTTCCAAACCGTCATGCCGACCATGGCGGCCTGGAGCAGGAGTTGCGCCACCTGGCAGGCGGCCTCTCCCTTGCTCCACTTTCGATCACCCGAACTGGGATGCTCGGTCTGAGCATCGTCACCGCGGGAGGGGTCCTCTGGCGTTTCCGCCATCGGAACCTCCCTCTCCCATCAGGCCCGGTCGGATAGGTGGTTCAACCTGGCCGGACCATCCCCAGGTCGAGCCGATCGGTCTCGACCTGCCGGAGAGAGCGTATGAATCGCATCATATTCCGGGCCTTTTCCCAACCCTCGCAAAACGGGACAAGATCTAGATCGGTGCACTTCGGAGGGCATCTATGGACGATGGGGGTCATAGAATCTTGTGTCGCAGGTGGGTTTGCGGGTGTCCGAAATCCGTGACTAGCCGCAATAGTTGTTAGCAAGCAGACGTGCGCCGTCCGGGTATGGAACGTCACCATGGCGAGCATAGGCACCCTCGCCGAGCCCGTGGGACCGCGTGGCTGCGTGGCGCACCCAGCGCATCGTTCTCACGAAATCCGACTCCATGCGTTCCGAGGCCATGTTGCGGGGCGAGCGACGAGCAGGCCACCGACATCCTCCACGAGGACGCCGCCGCTCTCGCCCATCAGGACACCACCGTCTCTGCCCCGGTTGCCGGTGGTGGGATGGCCGGTTAGGGCCCCGTGAACGCCCTCAAAGCGAGGCCCCGCGCTGCTGCGGATGCGCCTGTAACTCCGGCGGGTTCTGTGGCGGCTGCGGCCATACCGGCTGCGGCCGGCTTCTCGCCCGGAGACCCGCCACCCCCTGGGAGCCGGGATCCGAAGCTTGCGACCGCGATCGGGGCCGCGTGCGCGGTTGGGGCGCTGCTGATCGTCGTCATGAAGACCTGACGTCCCGTGTCTCAGGAGTCCGGTTCTGGTTGGCGGCGTAGAGACCGTTCGGCCGCTTCCCGGTACTTCTCTTGGCCGCGGTTCCGGCTGCCGTTGGACGGGTCGCGAGGGTCGGTCGGGTCGCTCGGCGGGGTAGCTGTGCGGTTCGAGGCTGCGGCGGGGGGACGGCGCGTACTGGGGCAGAGCACTTATTCGAAGGGTGCGGTATTCGGCACCCGCCATGCTGCCGACTAGAGGCGGGCGTCCGGTCGGTCCTAGCTCGGGATGCGAGTTTGGAGTGGTGGCTCGCTGAGCTGCCCCGGGTTTCGTGGGGTCGACTTGCTGGGCCTTGTGGCCTTCGATCTTGGTGTTCCTGGTCGTCGTCCCACTGTGATCAGTGGATTGCGCCGGTCAGGTCGGTCGCTCATCCCCGCCCTCTGCTCGGTGTGCGGCCTCATATCTGGCGACCATGTAGGCGGGAATGCGACCGTATTCGTTGATGGGGAGTCCGTTGCTTTGGGCCCAGGCTCGGATGTCACTGTCGGCGGGGGGTCGCCGCGCTGCGGCGGGCCGTTCCGGGCGGCGACGGCGGCCGGTCAGATCGGTCGCTTTGATGAGTTTCCCGGGTGCCGATGGTGCCCGCCACAGCTGGATCAGGTGCTGTTCCGCGGTGCCCGCGTCGCGTCCCCGGACGCTCACCCGGACGCGGTACATGCAATCGGACGGCCAGACCGGGTCGAGTCGGAGCAGGGCGACGCCGTCGCGTCCGGGTGCGGCGGCGATGAGCTTGTTCCCCTCGGGCGGTGGTACCGGGATGCCGACGGTCGAGAACCACGATGAGGCTTCGGCGACGTCGTCCCACGGCCCGGTCTCCAGCGAGGGCGGGCCATTCAGGAGTTCGACGGCGACGTGGACGGTCCCGTCACGCGTGCCGGTGAGGATGTGTGAGCTGACCAGAAGCCCGTTGCCTTCGCCGATCCAGGCGTCGTAGCCCCCGTCCATTCCGGCGAACCTGTCCCCGCCCGCGCTCCATGCGCTATACAGCTCATAGAAGCCCAGTTCACCGACGGGAAGGTCGGCCTGGCCCCGTTGGGGGCCGACGGTTGTGCGGGGGCGGGCAGGGCGCCGCCGAGCGCTTCGGTGATCCGGTCGCGGACCCGCAGCTTGACCGGGGACTCTTCGGGATCGACGTCCTGGAACGCCGTCCTGTCGAGGAGACCGGCGAGCAGGAACCAGTGGTGGGGTGTCAGTGACACCGTGACCGGGCTGTCGAGGGGAGGGTCGGTGTGCTCCCAAACTTCATGCCGGATGGCCGAGTACTCGTCGGCCTCTGCGCTGTGGCCGTTAACACCCAGGCCCCATCCCACGTTCTCCAGGGTGCCGATGATGATGTCGCGCTCGTGGACGGTATGGTCAGCTCCGCATTGTCGAGAAGCCTGCTGGGCAATTGCAGCGCTCGCCGCGTATCGACGCCCGCCGCCCGGACGGCCGCGACGATCCCCCGGCCTTTGCGCGTGAGCGCCCATGCCTCCTGGCGGACGATCACCCCTTGGTAGTCGCGCACCGGTGCCGTGTAATCCCGGAATGGCTCCGCGAAACCCCATTTCGCAAGCTGGTCGAGCGCGCCCAGCAGCTCCGACTCTGGCAGCGGATCATGAAAGCCCACACTCCGCGCCTGTGCGGCGATCTCGTCGAGACTGGCCATCGGACACCTGGTGGACAGCTCTTCCAGCGCGGCTAGGAGGGCCGTATATCGCTCTCTCACCAGATCTTCCGGCAGGGCGAACACGATCCAGTCGGCGGGGAGGACCGACTGCCACCACCGTCGAGGCTGCTCCAACCGCGACCTCCTGAAGCCCGCGCTTCCTCGTCCCTCCGCGGACAAGTGTGATGGTTAGTTACGACAGTTCTCGGTAAACCCAGTCACCTCGCCGAAGGTGGCCATAGGGCGACGCGGACCAGCCCAGGTCAGCGCCTCGCTCCGGCCGATCCGGTCGCTGACGGATCGTGATCATCGCTCGGCCGCGATTCCTGTAACTCCCATAGGCCTGATCAGAAAGTCGGCTCATTCGGGTCGTCCGGCAATGACATGCTTTCAGGATGAAGCGCGGGGCCTGGAGAACTGCGACAGTTGATCTTGTGGAGCGGGGACAGCATCCGAGTTCGCGCAGCACGTGTGTCGTGCCAGTCGGGCAATCCCGCGTCCAAGGGCTGCCTTCCGGGTTGGAGCGTCTCCTGATAGCCCGAAGCGGCATCATGGGAGGTGAGGCGCCACGTTTGACCTGATGGGAGTCAACGAGGCAACCTGCTCATCCCGCACGTTCATGGGCAGCAAACGCACGTCGGAGAGGATCTGCCGCCAGGGCAGGGTGATCGGTGGCCAACCGCACACCCGGGGGTGTCCCCATGGGATTCGTCAAGCCGCCCTGGCGTCGGGTTTGCGTGTGGGCTGGTATGGGTGTTTGTCTCGGAGCATGGCGTAGATGACGTCTGGGCGGGGGGCCAGGCAGATGAGGGCGGCGTTGTGTTTCTTGCCCTCGGCCCTCTTCCGGTCGTAGTAGGCCTGCTCAGCGGGTCGGAGAGCGAGGCAAACGCGCCAGGAACATGGCGCGTTTGAGGGCTTTGTAGCCGCCTTGGGGGTGTTCGCCCTTGATGGAAGAGCCGGAGCGGCGGGTGACGGGAGCCAGATCGGCGTAGGCGGCTAGGTGCCCGGCGGTCGCGAATGCCGTGATGTCGCCGATCTCCAGCAGGATCCGAGCGCTGATCCTGATCCCGATGCCGGGCATGGAGATCAGGATCTTGGCAAGAGGGTGGGGATCAAGGATCTCCTCCACCTTGGCGGCGACCTGGTCGCGCTGGTCGTGGACCGACCGCAGGGATCGGGCCAGTGCGGCAGCACGATCGCTGAAGCTTCTTATGGCGGGCCCACGGCGCCATATTTGCTCACCTATTTGGCGCTCGGATGTACCACTCGAATCAGAAGCATTCTGTGGTCCTGCGTCAGCAATAGAACCCGAGCATCACATATCCGCCGTCTCTGTATCAAGGAGCACCGCATAGAGGGTGGCCACTTGCCGGTGGGGCGCCCGCTTTCTGGGTGCCGTCCGGGTGACGGCGAACAGCATGTGGACGTTTTGTGGTGAATGTCGCAATGTCGTGGATTTGCGGCTTCGCCGGGGGCTCTGTGAACCGGGTTGTCCCGACTTGTTGGGAGTCCTTCACAGGCGGCGAGCGGACTGGCGTACTGGGCGCCGGAGAATTTTCCGATCAACAGAATGGCGGACGTTCATGGCGCCACTCAAGTTCGCTCCTGGGGGTTGTTGGCGTGGCCAGCGTCACCGGGCGGCACCTGCCTGCGACTGTGCTGCGGCCGGGTCGGGCGGCCGCCCTGCCGGCGATCAACCACCGCGAGTATTCAACTCTCCCCGCAGTGAGGATGAGTTGTGTGCGTACCTGCTGATCACGGTATGGATGCTGTACACTGGACGGCGACTCCGGCCGGCTCCGGTGGCTGATCTCTCAGAGCAGGAGCTCATCGAGTTCTGGGCCGATCCGGCTTGGGAGCTTCTGTGACGAGCGGCGCCTCATTCCCCGGCGATCCCGTGTCTCGGTCCCTCAATGCCGACCGTGCGGCCTCTTGGCCGGATGACCTGCCGGAAAGCATGTACACCACCGTGGTGGCAGTCGATGTCGTCGGATTCGGTGACCCACAGCGGACGAACGACGCCCAGCGGGTCCTTCGCGCGCAGTTGTATCACGCGCTGGAGGCCGCCTTCGCAATGACCTTGCTTCCGTGGCGGCAGTGCTACAGCGAGGACCGCGGGGACGGGGTGATGATCATTGGACCGCCCGCCATTCCCTCCTATCTGTTCACGGATCCACTGGCCCACCACCTGACGGCCGTGCTGCGCCGCTGCAACCAACTGGCCGGTCTCCGCACCCACATGCGCCTTCGTATGGCCGTGCATCATGGCTTGGTGCAGCGCGATGCGCATGGCGTGTCCGGCCGGGCGCTCACCCTTCTGTACCGGCTGCTCGAAGCACCGATGTTCAAGCAGAAGCTGGCAGAGACGAGGGCAGACCTTGGCCTGATCGTGTCCGATCAGCTCTACGCCGACGTCATCAGTCAGGGTGGGCTGATCGACACCGCTGCATATCAGGCCGTGGCGTGCATCCTCAAAGAGACCTCGGCTCAGGGTTGGGTCTGGTTTCCGCCTACCCCGGGTCCTGTTTAGACTCCCGCCCGAAACCCCGCTGTCGCGCACCCTTGTATCGACGCCATAATTCGATCTTGCTGCCTTCTGCGAGGTCGGTGTTCGGCCCGGCATGAGCGCCGCACGAGCAACCGGGCCACATGTCAGCGAGCGCTTGTTTTCCTCGGTTTGTGTCACGTGACACAGAATGCAGACCGCAGGGTAACAGCCCTGGAGAATTGCGGCCGCGGCAATAGGGAAGCAGGTTGCCCGCCGCCTTGCGTGGCAAGCCGGATAAGTGCAGGTAGCCGAGCCTGGCGTGGCTCGGGACGACACGGATCACGGGAAATTCGGTGGGGTGAGTGCGAAGCCGTGGACGGCCTGGCACGATAATCACTGTCTCGGGCGCTATTGTCCGAGACTTCCGGCGATCCGACAATTGCGAGTGTGATCTTGGATGGAGCGCGTTCTGTACTGGGATCCGGACAGGTACCAGGAGCTCCTCAATGAGCTGAAGCAGTTCCAACATGACTGCGGCGGCCCCTCCAACCGCGCCCTCGCGAGACTCTCGGTGCAGGTGAAGCGGGAGTATCGGGGGCGATGGGAGCTCCCCGTCCTGTCGGCGACGGCAATAAGTGACGTGTTCAATCACGTCCGCAAGACACCCCAACCATGGGACTGGATCTCCTGTTTTGTCCTGGCATGCCTGAAATATGCCGAGACGCAGCCTGGGCAGCCCGCGCGTGACCAGAGCGTGGTGCTCTCGGAGTGGCGCATGCGCTGGCAAGCAGTCCACAGGGCAGACCACGGAGCGGCACGGCCCTCGCCCGAATCCGCCAGGGACGTGGTTCCTGCAGAGATCAGCGCAATGTGGGAAGGACACATCCCGAGTCCGAGAAATCTTTCGGCACCCGAGTGGCGGATACTGTTGCGCTATGACCAGCATGGCGTGACGCTGTACCGCGCCGCGGAGATACACGGCGACCTGGACGCGTCCCGTCGTCTGGGTGTCCTGGCTCTACTCGACGGCCAGGACCTCGATGCCCGGGCATGGTTGTCCCGGGCCGCTGTCGAGGGGCACCCGGCCGCCGTCGAGTTGCTCGACTCCAGCGACCCCGTCCGACTCGCCGTCCAACAGGCCACCGAGCTCGGAGCCGCCGCAGCGGAAGCCGCTGACCTGGACGTCGCGCTGATCTACTTGAAACGCGCCGCCAACTTCGCCGATGCGGAGGCGGAGTTCCAGTTGGGGGAGATCTACCTTGAACTCGGCGGTCCCGAGGCCGCCTACACCTGGTTCGAGCGGGCCGCTCAGCACGGTCATCCGCTCGCGGTCACCTGGTTGATCAAGATGAGCCGCGACGCTCTGCGCAACGGGCTGACGCCTCCTGTGAGAGCCGCCCGGGAACGAAGTGAGGGCGATGCCGAACGCTCGGACGACGAGCCCTCGGGGCGTTGACGCGGTTCGTGGTCGCCCGAGACTTCTCTGAGATCATCCGACGCCCACGCTGGTCGCCTGACCTTCCGCCGGCTCGTCGGCTCTGAGCCCTTGCGGTCGTCCCTGCATTCGGGACTCAGAGATGCTCGTAGGCATCGCGCAGCATGTCGATGCTGACCGGCGGCGAGTGAGCCTGTACGACCAGATGATCGAGAAGCTGCTGATAGTGAAGGACGTCGGATCGGCGGGCAGGGTACTCGGCGCCGGTCAGACGTTCGAGATAGACCACGTCGGGTAGCGTCGGCTCGGGCAGACGCAGGAGGGCCAGCGGTTCGCCGGCGGCGCTATGTCCCCCGCGGGTGAACGGCAGCACTTGGACGGTCACATGGCGCCGCGAGATCGCGATCTCGATCAGATGCCGTAGCTGCGCCCGCATCGTCTCACGTCCGCCGAACCCAGCACGCAACGCCGTCTCGTCGATCACCACCCACACCTGAGGCGGGGTAGACCGGTGCAGAATTTGCTGGCGGTGCAGGCGCATGCGCACGCGGCACTCAATCGCTCGATCATCTGCATCAGGGTGGCCATGCCGGATCACAGCACGCGCATAGTCAGGGGTTTGTAGCAGGCCCGGTATGTAGTCCACGTCGTACGAGCGGATGCGGATGGCCAGGGGCTCCAAGTTGAGGTATGCCTCGAACCAGGGCGGGACCACCTCCCGATACGCCTGCCACCAAGCCGGGGTGTCGCCTTGGCCGGCCAGGGCGAGCAGCGTCTGTAGTTCGAAGCCGTCCACCTCGTACAGCGTGAGAAGCTTCGTGAGGTCGTCCAGATCTATCGCGGTACGGCCGAGTTCAAGACGGCCGAGCTTGGCCTGCGACACTCCGATCACTGCACCCGCGGCCGCGCGGCTGATCCCCCGCGTCTCCCGCAGCCGCCGTAGCCGCGCGCCCACCAGCATCGACGTCACCGTCGGCCCGGGCCTGGGGTTCGTCAGCCGGTAATCCACGATAGAACCGTCATTCCCGTTCCCCGCCGCCGACTCGTCCGGATACTCGCCGGACTCACCGCCGACCGCAACGTTTTCGACGAGATATTTACAAGTATTTCGGAGCCGGTGCGGCATTCACCGCAGGCATCTGGTTTCGCAGCACTATTCACAGGTCGCAGACTTAATTGGGTTCTCTGCGGAGTGGGCGACAGTATAGCGAGTGCCATCCGAGGTCGTTGCGGCATCCCTGCAAGATCCGAACATCGGCGACCGTTGCGACCCCTGCATGGCCACGACCAGCGTATTCACCCGAATTGCTGCGGACGGTGAGCCAATCACACTCCTCAGGAGCCCGGCTATAAGGCAGGATAGAGGTCTACGTGAAGCCTGCGCCTTCAAGGAGATCTGTAATGGCTGCCGATGCCTTTCCGCCCGGTCCGCCGAGTAACCGGCTACCTCCTGAAATCGACACGTCCAAAGCACACTCCGCCCGGGTGTGGGACTACTGGCTCGGAGGCAAGGACAACTACCCCGCTGATCAGGTAACCGGGGAGCAGGTCCGCGAGGTGCTCCCCGACATCGTCGACGCCGCGATCGCCGATCGTGCTTTCTTGGGCCGCGCCATACGCCACCTGGCCGGTCAGGTCGGCATCCGTCAGTTCCTCGACATTGGCACCGGCCTCCCCACCGCGGACAACACTCATGAGGTCGCCCAGCGTATCGCGCCGAACTCTCGCGTCGTCTACGTCGACAACGACCCTCTCGTACTGGCGCACGCTCGCGCGCTGCTCACCAGCACCCCAGTAGGCAAGACCGCCTATATCGACGCCGACGCCCGCAAACCTGAGTACATCGTGAAGGAGGCGAAGAAGACACTGACGTTCACCGCGCCGATCGCGATCAGCATGCTCGGCATCCTGGAACACATCACCAACCACGATGATGCGTACAACATCGTGCGTTACCTGCTGTCCACCGTTCCTTCGGGGAGTCACCTGGTGATCGCCGATCCGGTCGCCGGCATCAGCGACACCCTCGCGGAGAGCATCCGGGTCTGGAACCAGCAGAGTGTCAACCCGATCGTCGCGCGCACCCGCGAGCAGTTCGCCGTCTTCTTCGAGGGCCTCGAACTTCTCGAACCTGGGCTCGTGCCGTGCGTCCAATGGCGACCGGACGCCGTCGACCAACTCGAAGGCGAGGACTACCAGAACAAGGTGCCCTGGCTGATGTGCGGGGTCGGACGCAAACCGTGAACCACGCCGCGCGGCGATCCCAACAGCACTCTGAAGCAATGCGTGTCTTCGGGCCCACCCGAAGACGCAAGCGAATACAAACAGACCGAAGACGAACTGGAACGACCCCTCCCTGGCGCTGACGGATTGGACAACTCTGACCGAACTTTCCGCCTCCATGATCGAACGCCCGGCCGGACGGCATGCCGGTGGGGAGAGACCATCAGACCGCCTTGTGCTGTCGGGACGGCGGGATTTGAACTCACGACCCCTTGACCCCCAGGGCTGTGCCTCAAGAACCCGCAACTGGCAAGGACTCGCCTCCGCCCAGGTCACAGGCTCCCGATCGGAGCCGTTGAGCGTCGTCCATGGCCTGACGCGCGACGGTCGGGCGGCACAGTAACCCGGTCGTCCCGGTGGCGGCGACCTGCCCGTCACGTGCCACGTCGTGAATCGCGCGCACCTTCTCCGTCATCGACACCGGGTGGTTGATCTTGTGCCCGACCGGACGCTTTGCGCTGTCCTCGGTCCACTCAAGGCGCCCGTTGCGCTCGTTGAGCGGGTCTCGGCGATCGTCGCCCACCGCCGCTGGTCGTCGGAGACGGGGGCCAGGATCGTGTGCACCCCATACGACACCCCGGCCTGGCGATGGTGCGCGGTCCGGCGCGAGGACACCCAGCGGCGGCTCGCCAGCGTCGCGACCGGGAGCGGGTGTCGTCCGACAGCCGCTCCAGCCGCCTCCACCCCGAACAGCCGGTCGTCGGCGTGCGCTCCGCCCTGTGGCTGTAACAGGGGCGATCTCCAGCGCCGCGTCGCCGGTCTCGAACCGGGGTCACGTCATACCGCGTGAGCGCATACACGTCGTTCGCGGGGAGCCGGACGACGCCCCCAAGCTCGCGCAGCGCCGCGTAGAACGGATAAGAGCCGACGAGTACCTGGTCGCCGAACAGATCGAGTTCGGAGACGGGAGCACCTGAGTCAGTCATCGGTCACCTCGTTAGTCATTCGGTAACCAAGCGAAACCGCCGACACTCGCATCAGGCAAATGCATATTTGACATTATGAATCACATGCATACTGGGCCGCAGGTGGACGTGTCCGCTGTCGCCGACGCCGAGTCACCGGAGGCCTGTAGGGCCAGTTCTCATGGTCTCTCGAACGTGAGGAAAGGATTACTTCCGGGGGACCGTTCCATCGTTCGTTATATGGCTCACCTCTCCTTGCCGGATGTTGATGCCGAAAAGGTGCTTCCAGTTGGAGGAGATGCAGGTCATGGCGGCGAGGCCGTTGAGCGTACACAGGGACGCGGACAGGCATGCCGGGTCGGACTCCCTTCTGGCGTGGGCTGAGCGGTCGGGGAAGCGCCAGGTGACACAGTCGCGGAGGGACGGGGCGCGTTCGCGTTCTATGGGCGGGTGCCGCCCGAGGATCATCAGGATCCGGTGACGTCGCGGGCGCGGCAGCATCATCAGGCCACCGAGTTGGCCAGTGAGCACGGGTGGATTGTGGCCGAGTATTTCGATGTCGGGCATAGCCGGGTGCTGCCGTGGTCGCGTCGTCCGGAGGCGGCGGCGTTGGCCGATCTGGATCGCGGGTTCGACGCGATCGTGGTGGGGGAGTATGAGCGGGCGTTCTACGGCAACCAGGTCTCTCTGATGGCGCCGCTGTTCGAGCATTACGGCGTGCAACTGTGGATGCCCGAGACCGGCGGCCCGATCGATTTCACTGCCGAAGCCCACGAGCAGCTGATGATCAATCTCGGTATCCAGTCCAAGCGGGAGATCACCCGGACCAGGATCCGGGTGTCCACGGCGATGGCCGCGCAGGCCCGCGAACAGGGCCGGTACCTGGGCGGCCGCCCTCCGTACGGTTATCAGCTTGTAGACGCGGGTCCCCACCCGAATCGGGCGCATGCCGCCTGGGCCGGCGGGCCCGTCGGCTGGAGCCCGACCCGCAGACCGCGCCGATCGTGAAGTGGATCTTCGCGCACCGGCTGGCCGGGCACTCCATGGCGCGTATCACCCGGGCGCTCAACGACATGCACATTCCCTGCCCGTCAGTGGCCGATCCGCGGCGCAACGCCCACCGGACCAATCAGGGTGTGGACGTTGACTACGGTGCGGACGATTCTGGCCAACCCGCGTTACACCGGCCGGTAGGTGTGGAACCGTCAGCCTTCCGAGCATGATCTGATCGATCCGTCCAACACCGGGCTGGGCACCGGCAGGTGCAGCGGTGGGGTCTGCCTGACGGCTGGGTCATCTCCGCCCGCCCCGCGCACCCGGCCCTGGTCAGCGAAACCGACTACATCACGGTCCAAGGCATCCAGACCCCGCGCGGCGCAGCTGTCAGGCCGGATCGCTGTCACCTGCTGGCGGGGCTGCTGCGCTGCGGGATCTGCGGGCGGCAGCTGGAGTCGTGCTGGGCCAACAACCGGGCGGCGTACCGGTGTCGGCACGGCCACACCGGCGCGTCGCGCTCTGACCCGGATCGGCCCAAGAACCTCTACGTCCGTGAGGACCACATTCTGCCCCACCTGCCGGCCCTGCACATTCTGCTGACCGGACCGTCAGACATTGTGCCGGACGGCGCGTCGCCCGACCCCAGGGAGGTCATTGACCACCTGCGCACCAGCAAGATCACGCTCACCTACGAGCCCGAGACCCGCACCCTGCGGACGGGCACCCCGAAGGAGGTGAAGGTCACCATCGACCAGAAACGCTGACACCACAACGCCTCGCGGCGTTGCACGTGCCGTTCCGGCACGCGGATTGCGGCCCGTGTGCTCACGGCGCTCACAATGATGATGGAAGGAAGTGATCAAACAGCGGAAAGGGCCGACCCCTGGTTGCAGACCAAGCTCCAAGGGGCACTCTGAAATGCCCAGAAATACTCGGTCACGTACAAACTGTGTGTCCGAGACCCAAGCGCAACCATTTGCATATACGCTGCCGCAGGCTCGATCCTCGCCAGGGCGGCGATGTGGATCGTGCCGAAAACCTCGCGCTCTCCATCACCGACTCATCCCACCAGGCGCAGGTGTTGACCGACCTGGCTAAGGTTGTCGCGGCTGGCGGCGATGTGGACCGTGCCGGAGCCCTCGTACGCACCATCTCCGACGCCCGCCACCAGGCGCAGGCGTGGATCGACCTGGTCAAGGTTGTCGCGGCTGGCGGTGATGTGGACCGTGCCGAAAATGCTTGAACGGGTGCGCCCTTCGGCCAACACCTGATCAGTGATCCGCGAGATCGTCTCGTGGCTCAACTCGGTGCCATTTACTTGCCGGAGGTGGTGCTGGACGTCGCACACGCCCATGCCGTGGGCGTACAGACTGATGACCATGTCATCCAACCCGCCGGTGACCCTGCCCGAACGCTTGGGCACCAACACAGGAGAGAAGGTCCCCGCCCGGTCCCGCGGCACGTCCAGGCGCACCGGACCAACCCCGGTCTGCACGGTCTTGGGCTTGCCCCGCCCATTGCGGGAGTTCCCCGACCCGTTGCCGGCCACATCGTGCTTCCCGTAGCCGAGATGGGCAGTCAGATCTGCTTCCAGAGCCCGCTCCAACATCGCCTTGACCAGCTGACCGAGCAACGAGTTCTCGCCGGTCAACCGCAACCCCCGGCCTCGTCCCTTCGACCGCTCCAACAACAGATCCAGTACGTTGTCATCCAGCACCTCACGCAGCGAACCGCCACAAGAGGCGGGATTTTTCCTCCACCGTAATAGCAGGAGACGACAAATCCCCCACCACCCCACCCGCAGCAGCAAAACCAGCCTGAGCAGGCAATTTCTCCGAAACAGGCATAATAATAATTCCCCGGATGTTTCAGATGATCTCCGCGTGATCTCACCTACACTCTCCTGGAGATCATTTCCACGCTTGCTGAGATACCCCCCGTGACCTGGGGTGTCGGCTCGGTTGTTCATATCCGGGCCGACACCCAACGAGAGGATATTAGGCGTTAGGGTCAAATGGAATGTTGTCGGGTCTGGCTTTGCCTAGCCATTCGTTGAAGAGCCGGTCCTGAATCTTCGGGGCGACGCCTTCTGGCCATTTATCGAAGACCTTGTCGCGTAGGCCTGCGGGCCATCGGTCGTGGCTGACGAGGTTTGGATACTGCCAGGTTCCGTAGTGGTTTTCGGGTGGTTCGTCGCCGCCGTCGGGCTTGGCGAAGCGCCAGTTGTGAGTATGGCCAGGGTCGGCATCGTCCTTTTGGTAGACCATCTTCGGGTGAGTCAGGTTCTCGAATTGGATGCCTTCGCCTACCGCTTTTTTCTCATACCCCTTATGCTGAGAGGCCGAGACGTGTGTAATGTGAAAGCCGCCTGGATCCATTTTGACCCAGACTACGATGTTTTCCCAGTCGTGTTGATGGCCGGCGCTGCCGGGGCCTAAGGCCGACTGGTCTTTCTCGAAGTAGTAGTCGTACATGAAGGCGCACCAGCCGTTGTTGCACTTCCTACGCGAGTACACGTTGGCGTTGTCCAGGTCGGACTGGTCGCGGCAGTTACCGTTCTGGTGGCCGCCTTTCTTGAGCCCTGGGTTCAGCGTGCCGTCCGGGCCGATTGCCGGTGAGGGATAGCAGCCGTCCACGTCATAGTCGGTTGCGGGCATGTATGCCAGGTCCGCAAGGTCGGCGGCCCGGGGCAGCGCGGTGGGAGGGTCGGCCCATGCGCTGTCGGCCGGGCCAGTGATCAGCAGCGCTGCTGCTGAAATGCCGATCGCAGTCATGCCGAGACTTGTTTGGCGTAGAGATCGACGCTTGGCCGGAGACGACTTTGCCGCTCTGGACTTAAACATGATACCTCCAAGAACTCGGATTAAACCGTCCGTCCACAGGCGCCTGAATAGCGCCAATGGAAGACGGCAGATCATGGTATCTGTCAACACGCTCTCCTCGAATAAGTCTATAAATGCTGGTTTTGTGGAACAGCGTTCCTGGGTTGGCCGGCAATATCGTGGGTCCAAATCTGCTGGCCCAGGTCGTCCCTTGCCTTGGCGGCCACCTCACCTTGGCCACAGCGGTCGGCACATCGCCAGAGGTCTGAGATGGGATGGGACATCAGAACGTTCTCCCCTACCTGGCCTGCGGGAACGTGGGCGGATGGGATATCCTCCGGGACGCACCATGGCGCGGGAACATCGTGTGATGGGGAGGCGGTCATGACCGATGCCGAAATGGGTAGTTTGGCGGCCCTGCTTCAGGAGCTGAAGGATCGCACTCCCTTTAGCTACAGCGCTCTCGCCAAGCGGCTGGGGGTGAGCCCCTCCACGCTCCACAGGTACTGCCGCGGCACCACAGTGCCCGCCGACTACGCCCCCATCGAGCAGTTCGCCCGTCTGTGTAAGGCCACCCCCGCCGAGCTGACCGAGTTGCACCGTCGGTGGGCGAGGGCCGATGCACACCGCACATCCGCAGAGTCGGTCGCTCCCGTCACCCGAGATGCGCAGATCGACTCCTGGCACGCGGTGTCGCTCTCTGACCAGCCGGGCGGCGCGGTCCGGGCGGGGTTGCCCGGCCCGGCCGCCTCCCTGGGGATCGGGCAGGACGCCCCGCAGGTCCGCACACGTCGGACCGTTGTCCTCGGCGCCCTCGCCGCCCTCGCCGCGGCCAGCGTATCCACCGGCATCTACCTGACGCAGGACAGCACACCCGAACCGGTTGCCGCGTGGCTGCTCGACGAGCATGGCGAAGCGAAGATCGCGAAGGACACCGCGGGCAGCCATGACGGCACCGCGACAGCGGTGCGCTGGGGCGTAGGCAGCGGTGGGGCCGCCCTGTTCGACGGTCGCAGCAGTCGGGTGGCCACCGCTGGGCCGGTGCTCAAGACCAGCTCGGGCCACAGCTACACCGTCTCCGTATGGGTATGGCTCGACACACTGGACACAACTTCGGAGTTTGTCACCGTCGTCAGCCAGTCCGCCGGTGACCTGACCGCTTTCTTCTTGCAGTACTGGGCGAAACCCAATCGCTGGGCTTTCTCCGGGCCCAGGGACGAGTTTCGCGTGCAGTCGTCCGTCGAAGCCGTCCCGCATCGCTGGACCCACCTTGTCGGCGTGTGCGACAGAGGCATGCTGGCCCTCTACGTTGACGGGAAACAGGTGGGCTCAGACGACAGCGTGAACGTTGCCGTACCCGAGTCACCAGCGGACCAACTGATCATCGGAGGCGCTGGCCTCGCCCGCGAGTACGGCGACACGTACAAAGACTTCTTCCCCGGCAGCATCAAGAATGTCCAGGTCTTCGACCAGGCCCTCACCCCGGACGAGATCAAAACGCTCGGCTGAGGTCGTAGATGGCGACCGGGAAGGGGACGGTGTAGTAGCGGCGCTCGGTGGCTCGCTGGAGGAGGGCAGCTAGTGCCGCATCAGGCAACGTTCGCCCTGTTGACGACCTGGCGTAGTCGTTCGTCGGTGGCGTGCTTGTTCCGCCAGATGATGTAGCGGCGGATCATGCTGCCCTGCTGTTTGTGGCTGGCGTGGTTGGTGCCGTCGAGGGCGAAGTAACGCAGAGCGGTGAACTGGGCCTCGATGCGGTTCATCCAGGAGCTATTGGTCGGCGTGTAGGCGAACTCGACGTTGTTGGCTGCAGCCCAGTCGCCGACCCGGCTGTCTTTCTTTGTGGTCAGGTGCGGGGAGAAGTTGTCGCACACGATCGCGATGCGGATCTTGGGCGGGTAGAGGCTGCGTAGGTAACGGCAGAACTCCAGGAACCTCGTCCGGTTCTTCTTCGGCTTGATGTGGCCGTACAGCTTGTCGGTGCCCAGGTCGTAGGCGGCGAGCAGGTGCCGGACCCCGTGCGGGCGGGTGTAAGCACGATGATCGTTTGGAGACGTCTACCTTCCGGACACTTAACGCCGCACGGCGAACATCGTATTGTTTCAGCGGGAAGAAACTCGCGGCAAGCGCAGGTGCGGTTGGCTCAGGCTGCTCTGGAACGACTTGTGTGGCCGATCCGTCCCAGTCGCGACGAGCGCGGCGGAGGAGCTGGATGGCCATCGGTCAGGACAGGGACCGCAGGAGACAGGCGATTCGCTACGGAGTAATCGCGGCCAGTGGTGTGATCGTCCTGACCGTCGTCGGCATCCTTTCGGATGTCTTCACGGAAGGTTGGCAGTTCTGGCCAGGCGTCGCACTGATCAGCTTGGTCGCCGCAGCGAGCGCGCTGGCGTATTTCGGCGAGTCCCGGTCGCACCTGGGGATGATCTCTCATCCGTCCGGGCCTCTGCCGCTCGAGCGCAGGCTCAACACCCTGCCCAGAGACACGTCCGGCTTCACCGGACGGGACCAGGAGATCGCAGAGATCGTTCGGTTGGTGGGAAACCCCGCGGGCTCAGGCATCAAAGTCTGCGCGCTCGAAGGGATGGGCGGGATCGGCAAGACCGCTCTCGCCGTCCACGCAGCGCATTTGCTGGCCGATCAGTATCCAGAAATGCAGTTATACCTTGATCTCCGGGCGCATGCCATGGAACAGGCACCACTCGGTACAGAGGTCGCTCTCGAGCTCCTCCTGTCCAGCCTTGGAGTTCCGGCGGACCAGATACCCGATGGTGTCGATGCCCGATCGGCACGATGGCGTGCCCTGGCGGCCCGCCGCCGATGTCTCATCGTTCTCGATGATGCCGCGGGACCCGACCAGGTGAGACCTCTCCTTCCTGGTACAGGCGAATCGCTGGTCATCATCACCAGCCGGATGCGAATGACCGACCTGGAGACGCGTACACGTTTCCGATGGATGTAATGAGCACAGCGGACTCGAAGGCGTTGTTCACTCGAGCGGCCGGGGAGTCGGTAGTGCGGGAACAAGATCTCACTGAACTCACAGGCCAGCTCGGCGGCGTCCCTCTCGCGCTGCGCCTGGCGGCGGGACGCCTGCGCGCCCATAGCGCCTGGCAAGTGGCCGACCTCGTGACGGAACTGAACCAGACCGAGCAGCACGGACACGGTGTGACCGCCCGAGTCCACCGGTCGTTCGACCTGTCCTGCCGTCACCTGGACCAATCCGGGTTCACCCTGTTCTGCCATCTGGGTCTGAGTCCGACGCCGCACCTCACATCAGCGGTGGCCAGGGCGATGATGCGGATCTCCGCCGACGATGCCGTTCTGCGGCTGGACACGCTCCATGCTCGTCACCTTCTCGAGGAAATCGCACCTGGACGATTTCGATTTCACGATCTGATACGCAGCTATGGAGCCGATCTCGCGAGAAAGGAGATGTCCGGGGTGGAACAGCAATCTGCACGCGCGCGCCTGCTCGACTACTACACGAACGCTGCGGAACACGCGGACTATGCGCTGAGGTCACTGCGGCGTCAGCCTGCGGGAAGCAACCCGATTGATGATCCACCGGCGACGTTCGGGCAGGCACTGGAGTGGTTCGATGAGGAGCTTCCCAACCTCATGGCCTGTGCGCGGACGGCTCTGGAACGAAGACCGGTATCCCCAGGCGTGCCGGCTTGTCGTTGCCATGAGCTACGCCCTCCGCATCCGGAATTCCTACACCGTGGGGTTGGAGTTGTTGCGCTCGGCCACTGAACTCGCAGAGCGACACGGCGATGCTCAAGGAGCCGCCGACAGTCGGCGTGAGATGGGTGTGCTGGAAGCCAGGCTCGCGAGATATTCACTCGCCAAGTTGCACGCTGAGCGAGCGCTCGAGACTTACGTCCAGCTGGGGGACGTGCCCGGCCAGGCCAACGCCCATCGGGACCTCGGCCTGGCCGATGGCCGGTCTGGACGTCTGACCGACGCCAGGCGAAATTCCAGTGCGGCGCTCGTTATCTATGAGGACCTCGGTATCACCAACGGTCAGTGCCACGCACATTTTGACCTCGGTTTGTTGGAGCTGCTCGATGGCCGCTCTGAGGCAGCGCTGCCTCACCTCGATGCGGCTCTTGGGCTCGCCCTCGAGCATGCCGATGACTATGGGCAGTTCCGCGCACACCTTGCTCTGTCCGAGGCACGGCTTCATCAGCAGGACACACGCCTTGCTCTGTCTCATGCGATAGAGGCCGGTGATATCGCGGCTCGTCTCAAGGACCAGCTCGCGCAGGCAAGCTGCCATGTACGGGTCGGGCTGGCCCAAGCGATCCATGGCAACTTCACGGAGGCGGATTCAGCCTGGACCGCGGCTCTTGGCTTCTACCGTGAGATCGAGCATCCCGCCGCAGTCGCCGTCCAGAGGCTCGTCACCCGCCTCAGTGCGGAACCGAGGCAGCCATTCACTTCGGAGAGCCTCTATTCCGTCGACGGCGGAGCGTGGTGACCGGCTCGGCCTAAATCAACCCACAACCCTGAGCGCCGCGGCAACCTCGCTCCACCCGTAATTCGGCGGTGACCTGGATCAGCGCGGCGGTTGAAACGCAAGCTGGTTAGGTAGCGGCATCGGGCCAGGCTCCGCCTTCACCACGCCTGCGAGCCCTGGTCAGGCGATCGCATGGCCGCTCTCGCAGCTCCTGTGCTACCCGCGAGCCCGTCACGCCATCGAAGCGATGACATTACGCTTCGCCTTCCAATGCTGATGTCAAGCGGCACGGTGCCCGCATTCAAACCGATCAGACAACCCGACGGCGAGGGCGCAAGCGCCCCTCGTGATGGAGCTGGATCACGGTGAGCAACGCGCCGTTGGAACTGCAGACGCGCACGGTGCGGTCCTGGCTGGCCGTGACGATGAATTCGCGATCGTCGGGCAGGACGCACATCGCATTGATGGCGCCATCGTGGTCAATTCCTTGCCACTGCTCCCTGCTGGCCCACGGATCCCATACGCACAGGGTGCCGCTACTGGTCGCCATAGCCAGCTGGACGGAACCGTCGGAACAGGGAACCGCGCACATCGAGCTATGGTCGCCGCTAGGGCGCCCAAGCCGAGCAGCTACCGGGCCCTGGGCTATCGCCGTCGTCGAGTGAGGCCGCTGGGGATTTTAGCAGGGCCGGGACGTGAAGAGCACCGCGCCGCTCCGGTGATTGAAAAGGAAAGACATGAGCCTCGACGGGCGAGGCCGTGCCACACCCGATTCATCGCCTCATGCTGGTGATCGGAAGGCGGTCAGGAGGAGGCGGAGCCTACGTTTTGCGTGTGTTGCGGCGGTCAAAAGCTGGGTGTGGAGTGGTTCTGGTAGGGCTCCGATGTCGAGTCCGCAGGTGCGGACGAGGTGTGTCAGGGAGTTTTCTGTGTGGTGGATAGCTCGTGGCTGAGGCGTGGGTGGGTGAGGAGGTCGTGGGCGGCGTAGCCGTCGCTTCGGGCGAGTTCGACGAGCCGGACGGTCAGGCGAGTGCGTTCGGGGCCGGGACAGGTCCAGGGCGGTGATCGCGGCTCTGGTCTGGAACACCGGTGGTGTGGTCGTCGAGGTCGAGCAGTGCGTGGACTGTGGTGATCACGGCGGGGATGTGGCGGTCGACGTCGCGGCCGGTGAGCTGGAGGCACTGCATGCGCAAGAGTTGCTGGACGGCGGGCTCCCAGGGGGCCGTGAGGCGGCTGTCGTCTAGTGTGGTCACCCACACCACATCCGATCTCGCCGTGGGATTGATCCATGCGCGGACATCATGGCGGTCGTCGCCTGCCGGTCTTCATGCCCCGCCCGCGTCTGCTCAGTCTGAGTTATGGTGCAGCAGGTCGATGGCTGTGCGTGCCTTTTCGTAGCCGGGGTCGAGGGCGAGCGCGCGTTCGTATGAGGCGAGTGCTTCGTCGGGCCGGTGCAGTGCCGACATGATGCAGCCCCGCATGTACCAGGCGGTGTGGTCGTCGGTGACGACTTCGAGTTTCCGGTCGACGCTGGTCAGGGCGTCCTCGTGGTGGCCCAGGTAGTACAGCACCAAGGCCCGTTGGTGGAGGACGACAGGACGGTCCGGTGCCACCTCGACGGCCCGGTCGGCACAGGTGCGAGCCTCGTCGGGGGCTTCCATGAGTTGCAGAATCCGGGCCTTGGTGACCCAGGCTAGGGCGTCGCGGGGGGCCCGTCGCAGCAACCGTTCGATTGTGTCCAGGGCTTCGGGCAACCGGTTCAGTCGCTCCAGGGCCGTGGCCTGGAAGTAGATTGTCTCCTCGTCGTCCGGGATGAACCGAGAGGCCTCCGCGGTAGCCTCCAGCGCCTCGTTCAGTCGGCCGAGTTTGAGCAGCGACGATGCTCGGCCGCGCCAGCCGTACCCGTTGCCAGGGGCAACTTCGTTCGCACGGCCGTAGCACTCCAGAGCGTCGGTGAAGCGGCCCAATTTCTCCAGTGCGGCTCCTTTGGATACCCAGGCGCTGAACTCGTCGGGGTTGAGCCGCACCGACTCCTCGTGGGCGGCGACTGCCTCCGCGTATCGGTGCAAGTCGACTAGCGCGAGGCCTTTGACCTGCCAGAGGTAGCCGCGCTGGGTGTCGTCGGTGCCGACGATCTGTAGTGCTTGTTCGACGGTCGTCAATGCGTCCTGGTTTAGGCCGAGGTGGCGTTGGCCGACGGCTCGTTCGAGCAGGACGTGCGCGGTCTCCAGGGCGGGTTCGGGACGACGGATGGGCGCTGGTCGGCCGGGCAGGGTGTTGTAGGCCTCCGACAGCTCATCGCGGACATCGGCGAAAGTTGCGGGCCGGTCGGCGCGGCGGGCTGCCGTGCAGCCGTTGATGAGCCGGGTCAGCCGTTTGATGGTGCCCGAGCGATGCGGCCACCACGGCCGCCGGCTGCGGATGTCGGTCGGGCGGCGCAGTTTGCCAGTCAGCATCTGATCGAGCATGACGCCGAAAGCGTAAATGTCGGTCCGGGTGTCGAGGGTCATGCCGGCGCGGAACTGTTCGGGTGCCATGTAGGCGGGGGTGCCGGCGACAGTGGTGAGGTGGTCCACCGCAGCGACCACGGTGCCGACGTGGCCGGGGGTGCTCTCGTCCGGGGCGAACGTGCGGGCGAGGCCGAAGTCGGTGACCTTGAGCGCGCCGTCGCTGGTGAGCAGGCAGTTGGCCGGCTTAACGTCGCGGTGGACGATACCGAGGTGCTCGTAGGCGTGGCTCATGCCGTCGCAGAATTGGATGCCGAGTCGAATGACGTCAGCGATCGGCAGGGGGCCGGCGGTGAGGCGGTGGGCGAGGTCTCCACCGGCGACGTATTCCATCCACAGGCAGGGGAAACCTTCGATCGGTTCGACCGAGGTCGCGGTTACCACGTTGGGATGGGGCGGCAGGTTGATCCAGGTCGCCGCCTCCCGTTCGAAACGCCGCCGGTCGTCGTCGCTCCATAGGTAACCGGCGTTGAACGTCTTCAGCACCTCCTCGGGCTTTGAGCTGCCGGCCTGCCGCACGATGTAGACCACACCGAAGCCACCAGTCAGTACGTCGAGGACCTCGAAGACGCGTTGCCGCTGGCTGCGCAGCAGTTGCCCGACGTGGAAGTTTTCCCGACCTGCCGGGCGGGACGGGAACGTCCGCAGCGCCGCCGAGGCGTTCGCGTTGCCAGGATCGAGCCGGCAGACCCGTTCGTAGGTCTGCCGCGCTGCCTCGATCAGGCCCGCCTCGCGGAGTACGCCGGCCAGGGCGAGTTGAGTTGGCACGTGGCCGGGCCGCAGCCGGACCGCGGCGCGGTAGGCCGCCACCGCCAAGTCGAGCCGCCCGGCGGCGACGGCCTCACGGCCGCGCGCCTCGTAGTCCCGGTAGCGCTCCATCGATCACCTTCGACTAGTCTCGCTGAGACGGTACCCATTCAAGCCAAACTGCGGCAGGCACAGCCCCCGGTCAGCGAGTCTGCTAACGGCGTGCACCATGGAGTCAACCCGGTGGACTCCACCAATCTCATTCGCATCAACCTGCGGCGGATGACCAAACTGCCCAGGGGCGGCGATTTTAGATCGACACTCGTGATCAGGATGTGAGGGGGTGTACGACGCGCACAGGAGTTCAAGCTCACCCGGTCGATAGTTCGTCCGCGACGCCGGATCGGCTGGCCTGTATTCCGGCCGCAGCAACCGGACCCGGTCCTTGAACACCGTCATCGACCGCTCCCAGCCGATCCGCTCAGCGACCAACGCCGTCCAGACGGCCAGCCAACCGCGTGTCGACGGATTCGCCGCAGAACCGGCCGTGAGCCATGGAGGACGGGACACGTGACGATGGCTTCTGCGGAACACGACATCAACCTGCGGAACCTAAATGGTGGATCGCCGCCTTCGTGGGCGCAGTAGATCAGTGAGGAGTTGGTCGGTTTCTGGGGAGGGGTCGATGTCGAGTTCGTTGAGTTGGTGGGCGAGGACTCGGTGGGTTCGTTGGACGGCGTCGAATTGTCCGAGGCGGGCTTGTAGACGCATGAGGTCGCAGGCGAGTGGCTCTGAGAGGGTTGTTCGTTAGGGGTTGTCCTGTTTGATGGCGAAGAGGCCGGGTTGGGGTTCGGTCGCCAGGTCTCGGCCGACGAGGCGTTTGAGTTTGGCGCGGATGCCTTCGATGGTGTTCTTGCTGGTGGCGGGCAGGTTGAGGGCGAGAGCGACGTCTTTGGGGCGGATGCCGTCCGGATGGCCGGTCAGCACCTGGAGGATGTCCTGGTAGGCGGGCGGTAGCGGCGGGCCGGCGGTGCCGGCGAGCGCCAGCAGCGTCTGGTACGTAACCTCCAGCCGGTCCAGCTGCTGCCAGGCGTCGGCGAGTTCGGCGGTGAGCCGCTCGACGCGTGCGCGGGCCGCGTCACGATCGTCGGCCAGGCGGCGCAGGAGCTGGTCGGGGACCGGCGGGGGCGGCCGGTCACGCGGCCGCATTCGAGGCCGGGGGTGGGGTGTCGCGCCAGTGGGTGGTGGCGCCGGTCAGCCGGCGCGTCATGCGGTCGGTGGCCGCCCAGTACAGGTGGGCTTCGCTGCTGGCGGGCAGTTTCTCGTAGTCGCGGGCCAGCCGCCGGTGCAGCATGGCGGTGCCGAAGGTCTGCTCGGCCACCCACCGCTTGGGCACCGGGGTGAATCCCTTGCTTCCGGGTTCGGGCTGCACCGTGGTGACGGTGATGCCCAACGCGGCGCCGTGAGCGGCGACCGCGTTCTTGAACCCCGCGTCCACCCACGCGGTGCGCACCGATGGGTTGTCGATGGCGACCCGGTCCAAAAGCTCGATCCCGACGGCGTTGTCATGCACGCTCGCGGCGGTCACCACCTCCGCGATCAGCAGGCCCAGCACATCGGTGGCGATGCCGCGTTTGCGGCCCCGGCTCCGCTTGCCCGCGTCCAGGCCCGTCGTTGCCGATGGAACCCCGGCCGCAGCACGCACGGTCTGCGAATCCATCGCCACCGCAGAGGGGTCCTCCGCCCGTCCCGCGACCTCACGGACCCGCCCGCGCAGCAGATCGTGGATCGTCTGGGTCAGCCCGTCGTCCCGCCACCGGGCGAAGTAGTAGTACACCGCCGAGCGGGGCGGCAGGTCATGCGGCAGGTACTCCCACCCGCACCCCGTCCGCTCCTGATACAGCAGCGCGTTCACGATCTCCCGCATCGGATACCGCCCCTGATGCCCTGACACCGACGGGTGCCGCGCCTTCCACGCCGCGATGATCGGCTCGATCAGCGACCACCGCTCATCGGAAAGATCACTGCGATACGGCTTCCGGCCGCCTACCTCCTCGCCCCCCATGCCACCCGCAGCAACCCGGAAACGACCCAGCATCAACAGGCGGCAACGAAGCCCTCACCAACCCGCCAACCGACAACAGGGCAATCCATGACAAACAACCCTCTACGAACACGTGGTCACGGTGCAGGTGTGGTTCCCCCGTCTGGTTGTCCGGCGCCGCAGGGACGTCCATGATCCACCACGGCGCGGTGAGGACCGGGTGGGGGAACGCGCTGGGCAGCGGCAAGGGCAGCAGGCGAGCGCGCGCTCCGGCTTCCTCACGCCCTTCCCGCAATGCGGTGTGCTCGGTCGTTTCGCCGTTCTCTTGGTGTCCGCCGGTGGGCAGTCAGGCGCCGAGTCGTTGGTGCCAAACCAGTCCCAGCTGCCATTGGTCGTGGTCGCGACGTACCAGGAAGGTGGAGGCGGTCATCTGTGATTGAGCGCCCGAGTTGGCCAGTGCTGGACGACTCTTGAGCCATGCCGGACCGGACCCCTGGGCTACGACAGTTCCCGGTCAGCGCCCCTGACCTTCCCCGAATTCGCCTCCGTCGGCCCTGCGCCGGGTGACCGGCCCGCGGCCACCGGCTCTGGACGGCAGGCGTTTCCTGACCGTTTCATTGAGCGATGGTCGGGCATGTGTATGACCAGCGTTTGTCGCTGACCGCAGCAACGACGAAACGCGCGAGGTCGACCCGGGGAATCTTGGTCCCGCCTTTCGGGTTGACGCCGTCCAGGACGCGGTAGTCCCCGGTCGGCGGCTCGTCGACGATCCTGGCCGGTCGGACGAACGTCCAGTCCAGTGCGCTGTCCCGCACGATGTCCTCCATCAGGCGCATGTCGCCGTAGAGTTCGCTCATCAGCGTGCGAGCGACAACGCGGTACCACAGTGGGTGGTTCGGGTCGTCACTGCGCGCGCCGCTGGAGGACAGGGCGACGAGGCGGTTGATGCCCGCGTCGACGAATGTGCGGGCGGCGGCGGAGTACAGACCCTCGGCTTTTCGACCCGATGGGCCGATTGCGGAGATCACGGCGTCATGGCCGGTCACAGCGGTGCGAACGCTTTCGTGGTCGCGTATGTCGGCCTGGACGGCCTTGACCGGCGCGGGGAAGGTATTCGGGTCGCGCACGGCGGCGGTGACGGTGTGGCCCGCGCGCAGGGCCTCCTCGACGATGACGTGACCTGTGGCGCCGTTCGCGCCGAACACGACGAGGTTGCTCACTGTTGGCTCCTTGTGCGGGGGATGAGAGGGACCAGGGCGGCTGAGACTAGGCAGGCGCCCACTGTGACGAGGACTCCGGCGTGCAGGCCGTCGATGTCGCCAAGTCCGAAGTAGATGCTTCCGACCAGTGCCACGCCCAGTGCGGTGGCGAGTTGTTGCATGGCGTTGAGGCTGCCGGAGGCGCTACCGACCTCGCTCGGGTCCGCCGTGGCGAGGGTCGTCTGGATCAGGGGGCCGAACAACAGTCCGAGCCCCGTGCCGACCACGAACATCGGCAGGACGGATGTCTCAAGGCCCATGACTGCGAGCAGCCCCACCAGTTCCACGGCCAGGCCCATGTGCAGGCTCGAACGACCGAGCTTGCGGACCAGCCGCGGCGCGGCGAGTGAGCCGAGCATGATCCCGACAGCGATCGGGGCGAGTGCCACAGCGGCCTGCAAGGGGGAGTTTCCGAGGCCCAGCTGCAGGTGCAGCGAGAGAACCAGCAGCAGTCCACCAACTCCGGTGAAGAAGACGAGCACCACGACGAGCCCGCCGACGAACGCTCGTTTCGCCAACAGGCTCGGTACCAGGATCGGGGCGGAGCTGGCGCGTTGCCGCCAGATGAGCACGGCGAAGATCAGCACTCCCGTTGCGAGGACGGCGAAACTCCACCACGGCCACCCGGCCTCGCGCCCCTGGATGAGCGGATAGACCAGGAACGCCGAGCCCGCCGTCACCAACGCGACGCCCACAGGATCGATCCGGGCACCGCGATCGCCGGGATCGGCGGGCATCCAGCGCAGGGCGCCGAGGACCGTGAGCACGCCGATCGGCACGTTGACCAGAAAGATCAGCCGCCAGCCGAGTCCGCCCGGGTCCAGGGCGATCAGTCCGCCCGCGACGATCGGCCCGCCGATCCCCGCCAGTCCCATCACCGGCCCGAACAGGGAGAACGCTCGGCCGCGCTCCCGTTCGCCGAACACGGCGGTGAGCGTGCCGAAGCCCTGCGGGATCATCAGCGCACCGAACGCCCCCTGTACGACTCGGGCCGTGATCAGCACGGACGGGTTCGGAGCGACCGCGCACGCGGCGGACGCGACGGTAAAACCGACGGCACCGGCGACGAACAGCCGTCGCCGTCCCCACCGGTCGCCGAGTCGCCCGCCGACGATCAAGAGCACACCGAACGCGAGAGTGTAGCCGGCGGCGAGCCATTGCAGGACCGCCTCGGTGCCGCCGAGGTCGGCACGTACCGAGGGCGCCGCGACGTTCATGACCGTGGAGTCGAGCAAGTCCATGACCCCCGCGAGGAGGACGACGCCCAGTACGCGCCATCGCCATCGGTTGGGCGGCGCCGCGCGTTCAGTGGTCAACAAGGTGGCCTCCAGTGATCGACAAATCCTAGACGAACAACGTTCGTGGCGAACATTGTTCGTGATAAACAGTGTACGTAGCGAACTGCGTTCGTCAAGGCTAGGCTGAGCCCATGCCCGGAAGCCCGCGAACCCGACCAGCCAAGCCGGCCCTGAGTCAGGAGTCGATCGTCGCCGCCGCTCTCGCCCTGGTCGACGAGTTCGGCTCGGATGCCGTCACCATGCGCCGCGTCGCCACGGCCGTCGACACCGCGCCCGCATCGCTGTACGTCTACGTCGCCGACAGGAACGAGCTGATGGCCCTCGCCCACGATCTCGCGTTGACCGGCATCGACCTGCCGACCGACGCGGACGGCGACTGGAGAGCCCGGCTCGAACTCCTCATCCAACGAGTGGTGAACGCCCTGTCCGCCCACGCGGACATCGCCTCGATCGGCCGGACGAACCTCGCCACCGGCCCGAACTCCCTGCGGATCATCGAGGAGATCCTGTGGCTGCTACGCCTCGGTGGCGTCGCGGACAACGCCTGCGCCTGGGCTGTCGACCTGTTCGGGCAGTACATCGCCTCGTCCGCCCTGGAGCACGCGACACAGCCCCCCGTGCTCCCCACCGAGGGCTATCCCACGATCCGCGCCCTCGCCCCTCTGCTGACGAGCGGCGACTCCGCATCGCGGGAGGCGTGGAAACTTCGGGTCATCATCGACGGAATTCTTGCCCAGCCGCACTGAGCGGCGGTCACCGCAGGAGGCGCACAGGCAGGGCGAGCCATTGGGCGCCTGGCCAACTCCCGTGCTTAACTGGCCAACTCGGGCGCTCAGTCACATCATCTCGGTGATCATCGCGTAGGTCCGGGCAGGTCGTCGTAGGTGAGGATGAACCTGCTGTGGTTCTTCTCGAAGGCCGGGCCGGCCAGTTCGCTGTCTGGGGTGCCAGCGGGCTAGACGGTGAGCGTGGGCGTGTGCTGGTTGCGTTCGGGCGCCCAGGTGCGGATCCGGTCGCAGAGGTATTCGGTCAGGTCGAGGGCGGCCGGGCCGTGGCCGATCGCGCCGAGCTCGTGTCAGCCGTCGTCCAGGCGGCGGGAGGTGAGGTAGACAAGCGTATCGCCGTCGACCAGCGTTAGGCGCCACCATCCCGGTACCGGGTCGCACACTTCGGGTGGGACCCCGGCGTGGACCTTGATTCGGCAGACGCGTTGGTCGGTGACGGTCAGGCGCAGCCACAACTCGTCGTGGGACTCGTTGCCGCCGAGTGTGATTCCAGACCAGGGTGGTGACCGGCGGCTGGTCGAGCACACCCTGCAACGCGTCCGGGTTCACCGCTTGGTCGCGGTCCCAGTGGAGCGTAACCAGCTCGTTAGCGGTGATCGGGCCGGCAAGTTCGCCCTCGCCTTCGCCGACGAGGTAAACGAAGCCGCATAGATGGAGTGAATCGGAGACCAGACGGCCGTCGGTGTAAGTGAAGGCCACGCTCTGTCCCAGGCTACGCCACCGCAGTGGAACAACGAGCCGTGCTCCGGAGGCGAGCTGGTTCCACCACGGGGCGGGGATATCCCACAGCGAGACGGTGGCGACGACGCGGTCGTATGGCGCGTGGTCGGGTAGCAAGCCCGCCATCGCCGGTGATCACATGCACGTCGCCGTAGCCAGTGGCGGTCAGGGCCCGCGTGGCCTGTGCGGTCACATTCGGGTCGATGTCGACGGTGGTCACCAGGTCCGCGCCGTCGGTCAACTGAGCGAGGAGGGCGGCGTTGTATCCGTGCCGGCGCCGATCTCCAGGATGCGGTTGCCGGGTTGGACGTGCAACTGATCGAGCATAGCCGCGACCAGCCATGGCGCCGATGCGCAAGAGGCAGACCGGCCGTCTTCGAAGCGGTGAGTAATGACTGCCTGCCACGGGTTGTAGGCAAGCTCCAGGTCAGCGTCCGGGACGAACTCGTGTCGAGGCGTGTCGCGCAGGACTTGCTCGACCTCGCTGCGGTGGGCGTGGCCGATCTCGCCCTCAACCTGCCCGCCACCGGCAAGAACACCATCGAAGGCATCCGCGCCAAACTCAAACGCCTCGTCGGCCGAGACCTGGCCACCGAACCCCAACCCGGCCGCTTCGCCATCAAACAGGACAACCCCTAACGAACAACCCTCTGATAAGCCCGAGCCGAACGCAGGCTGCGGAAATGTGCCATGGACCCGTCGAGCTTGCCATGAGGGCGTCCGGGCAGGAAGAAGGTCATTGGCACGGACCGGACGTCAGCAAGCAGCGGCATTAGGTCAGGGCGCGGTCTACTCGCTCCGGTCTCGTATTGGCCGACAGCCGCAGGGGACACTCCGATACGTGCGGCGACTTCCTTCTTGGTGAGCGCGGCCAGCCTGCGCGCCTGGGTCAGCCGCGTTGCTTCGAACGCGACAGAGACAAGACTCGGAGTCGGTTGGGAGTTGTCTCCTGCACGGTCACTGAAGATGCGTAGTTGCTCACTGTCCTTCATCGTCGGCAATGCCCTGCGAAGGTGTTTCGAATTCTGTACGCGGTGGGAACGCTTCCTGGTTCTTGACTTCGACGGCCGGGCGGGCGTTCAACGGAGGCGTGGGCATCGGTCCCTCGTCGAACTTCGGCGACGTCGGAAGATCTCCTGGCCCGGAGCCGGGCAGTTGGCCTCCTGATGGAGGTGCCTTGCGGAAAGGGATCTCTTCGCAGTAGACCCACCTGAGCCTGCCATGCTCGTCCAGCAGCTCGGCCTCGCCCCACCACCATCGACGCCCCCGGGGACGGCGGCTTCGTCACCGCGCCGGATCTGGTCCGGTTCGCGCGTGCGCTGGGCGACGGCACGGTGCTGGACCGGCACTACGCCGAGCTGTTCACCGGGGCCAAGCTCCCCCTTGCGCCCGAGGTTGGCGGTCTGGCCCGCCGGGCAGCCCCCGCTGACGCGTCGTTCGGGGCCTATCGGATGCCGGTCAGCATCGTCGGCGGCCCGTGGGTCTGGAGCCGCGCCGGAGCCAACCCGGGTGTCGGCGCCAACTGGACGATCTATCCCGACACCGGCTGGGTCGGCGTCATCCTCACCAACCGCGACGGCGCGCCGCTGTCGGAGATCATCGAGCAGGAGACCCGGGCCGTCATCGGTCAGGGCTGACGCGCGGCCACCGCCAGCCGAAACAAAGAGACGGGATCCTCGTGTGCGTGCCCGGTATGCCGGGCACGCACACGAGGCCTGTTGGGGGCGCGTTTGCGGTCTCCGCGAGAAAGGGTTCTTCCTCGAAGATCAACACCCGCATTCGATCAATGCTATAAGCCGGAACATATCGTCGGAATATCGAAAAACCCATACGCCCCGGCAACACCCCACTGCCTTGACTGGCAGCATGCATCAAATTCAGCCATCAGCGCGAAAAGCGCGACGCAGGATCTACTTGGTCATTGGCATCAGCCTGATCGTCGCCATGGCGATGATCGGCGCGGCCCTCGGCTACCGGTCGCAGAATTCCCCGCCCTCCTCGGCCGTGTCCCTGACCCCCTCCGCCGCCTCATCCTTGAATCGTCCTCCGGGCGAGGAACGCGCTTCGCCTGGCAGGAAGGTTCATCGCTCCCGGGGGCATCGTGCGATCGGCCAGGCCGACGGCGTCGTCCCCAGCGGTGTGACGGTCTTCGACGACGAGATTCCTGCCGTGGCCAAACTCGATCCAGACCTCCTCAGGGCCGTCCGCCGGGCCGCGACGGACGCCGCGGACGACGGAATCAAGTTCTACGTCAACAGCGGCTGGCGTTCCCCGGCGTACCAGAATCAGCTTCTTCGCAAGGCGATCTCCAAATACGGGTCCAAAGAAGTGGCCGCCAAATGGGTGTCCACCGCGGCGACCTCACTTCACGTGAAGGGAAAGGCGATCGACATCGGGCGCTCCAATGCCACGGCGTGGCTGTCCGAGCACGGCGCCGAGTACGGGCTGTGCCAGATTTACAGGAACGAACCCTGGCACTACGAACTGCGCACCAATGCGGTCGATCGTGGCTGCCCGCGCATGTATGCCAATCCCACCCAGGACCCGAGGATGCAGCAGTGACCGGCGAGTGAGCCAGGACTGACGTTGGCGCAGTTGGCCACGTCGAAGACCGGACCGCGTCGGACACCGGCCGCGTCGGAGACCGGGCAGGGCGGCGGTCACCCGCCGGGATACCGGCTCCGGTACCTGGGCGCGCGGGCGTCCGCCGGGCGATCCGCGTCGGCGCTCGCGGCCGGGCGGCCTGGAAGCGCGGCCTGGTGAACGGCGTCCTTGACGGGCTGCAATCGATAGCTTAAGTTTGCGCAATGCATTGCATCAACCAGTGCAACACGCGTTGAAGGAGCAGAACGTGCCCGACCGGGCTGTCGTGGAGCGGTACCGGCACGCCGGCTTCGGCGGGTCCGTGCCCCGTGGCGTGCGGCCTGCGGTCCTCGTCGTCGACTTCACCGTCGGGTTCACCGACCCGAGCCGCCCGACGGGCGCGGACATGACGGCCGCGGTCGAGTTCACCGGGGAGGTGCTCGGCGGCGCACGCGTCGCGGGCCTGCCGGTGGTCTTCACGACCATCGCCTACGATCACCCCGGCGAGGGCGGGATGTGGCTGGCGAAGGCCCCCGGGATGGCCGGACTGCGCACCGGGACCCGGCTTGTGGAGATCGACGAACGACTGCCCCGGCGTCCGGAGGACGTCGTCGTCATCAAGAAGGGGCCCTCGGCCTTCTTCGGAACCCACCTCGCCTCGCTACTGGTCTCCTGGCAGGTCGACACCCTCGTTGTCTGCGGAGCCACCACGAGCGGCTGCGTCCGGGCCACGGTGGTCGACGCGCTGTCGTACGGCTGGGCCCCTCTCGTCCCGCGGGAGTGCGTGGCGGATCGGGCGGCCGGTCCGCACGACGCCGCCCTGTTCGACATGGAGCAGAAGTATGCCGACGTGATCGATGCGCGAGAGGCGATCGACTACCTGGGCGGGACGGCGAACTCCGGGCGTCGCGAATCACGGAGAGGATGACTGTGCGGTCACCACATCGGGTCGGGCTCGTCGTGCCGAGTTCGAACACCACCATGGAAACCGAGCTGCCCGAGCTGTTGCGCCGCCACCCCGTGGCGAGCGGCTTCACCTTCCACTCCAGTCGTGCGACGTTGCACGCGGTCGATCCGCAATCGTTGAGGCGACTGGTCGACCAGATGGAGCGCTGCACGGCGGAGGTCGCCGACGCGGACGTTGACGCGATCGCTTATGCCTGCCTGATCGCCATCGCGGCTCAGGGACCGAACGCGCATGAGGAAGCCGAGGCGCGGATCGCCGATGCGGCCGCCCGCGCGAGCTGCACCGCGCCGGTGACCAGCAGCGCGGGCGCGTTGGTCCGCGGACTCCGGGTCCTCGGGGTTTCCACCGTGGCCATCGTGACGCCCTATGTCGAGCCGCTCACCCAGTGCCTCATCGAGTACCTGGCCGGGTACGGGGTCACCGTCTGCGATTCGATCAGCCTGGAAGTGGACGACAACCGGGCGGTCGCCCGGCTGGACCCCGCCGGCCTGCCGGCCCACGCCGAGCGGCTCGATCTGCGGGACGCGCAGGCGGTGGTGCTGTCCGCGTGCGTGCAGATGCCGTCATTGGAGGCCATCCAGCCCGTGCAGGACGCGCTGGGGCTGCCGGTGCTCTCCGCGGCGACCGCGACCGCCCGCGAGCTGCTGACTTCGCTCGGACTGGAGCCCGTGGTGCCCCAGGGCGGCGCGCTGCTGGGGTGCGCTCCGTGATCGAACCGGCGGGAGAGTCGCTTCACGTGCATGCCAACGGTCTTCGTCATCGCGTGCTCCGGTACGGGAGCCAGGGCCCGGACGTCGTCGTCCTGCCCGGTATCACCAGCCCCGCCCTGACCGTGGAATTCCTGGCGCTGGCCCTGGCCGACCGGTACCGGGTACTGGTGCCGGACCTTCGCGGGCGGGGCGGTACGGATGTCGCGAGCCCTGGCGAATACACCCTGCGGCATTACTCCGATGACGTCCGGGGTCTCGTCGCGGAACTGGGACTGGCGAGGCCGAGCGTGATCGGACATTCGCTGGGGGCGCGGATCGCGGCGGCCTACAGCGTGCGGAGCGGCGGCGAACATGACCGGCTGGTCCTGGTGGATCCGCCGCTGTCGGGCCCCGGCCGCGCTCCATATCCGACCAGCCGGGCCGGCTTCGAGGCCCAGTTGCTGGCCGCCTACCGGGGGACGACGGCCGAGGAGGTCCGCGCTCACTATCCGAACTGGCCGGTGGAGCAGTTGCGGGTCAGGGCGCAGGAACTCGCCACCTGCGACCGCACCGCGGTGCTCGAGACCCATGACGGTTTCCATCGCGAGGACTTCTTCCGTCACTGGCGATCCGTCCGTCCCCCGGCCCTGTTGATCCGCGGCGCGCAGAGCCCGGTCGTCACCGAAGACGGGGCGCGGGAGCTGGCCGCGGCCAACCCGGACGTTCCGATCGTCTCGGTGGACGGCGCCGGGCACATGGTGCCCTGGGACAACTGGCCCGGGTTCTGGGCGGTGCTCCTGGCGCACCTCCTCGACCCGTCCACGTCGGCACTGCCCTGATGGCCCGAATGGCGATGGAGTTTCAGATGGTCAACCAGCATGAGGTTTACGAGCTGTTCCGCAGACACCTGCGACTGTGCGCCGCCCAAGAAGGGGAGACGGTCGTGGTGCTCTCACAGGGCCGGCGGCACGCCCGTCGGGCCGAGACGTTCCTGTACGCCGCGCGGAGCCTGGGGTGCCAGGCGTACCACCTGGTCCTGCCGGAACCGCTGCCGGAGTCGGGAAACTGGACGGTCGGCGCCTCGGAGCTGGCGAGGACTCCCGAGGCCGTCGAGGCTCTCAAGAGGGCCGACCTGCTCATCGACTGCGTGTTCCTGCTGTTCTCGCCCGAGCAGTTCGCCGTCCAGGCGGCGGGCACCCGGGTGCTCACCGCCGTGGAGCCGGTGGACCTTCTCGCCCGGCTGTTCCCAACCGGAGAACACCGGGAAAGGGTCGAGGCCGGCGCCGAGCTCCTGGCCAAGGCCGGCACGATGCGCATCACCGGCCCGCACGGCACGGACGTGACCTACCGGCTCGGCGTGTATCCCACGGTGAGCGAGTACGGATACACGGACCAGGCGGGGCGCTGGGACCACTGGCCCGCGGCGTTCGTCTTCACCGGCGCCGCCGACGACGGGGTCGACGGCAAGATCGTGCTGGGCCCCGGGGACGTGCTGCTGCCGCAGAACGTCTACGTCACCACACCGGTCGAGTACACCATCGAGAAGGGCTTCATCACCGACATCCGCGGCGGCCACGACGCCGAGCTGATCAAGTCGTACATGGAGTCGTTCGACGATCCCCGTGGCTACGGGATGTCGCACGTCGGCTGGGGCATCGACGAGCGGGCTCACTGGCACGGGTTGCGGGAGCCGTCCTTCCCCGGCGGGATGGGCATGGAACTGCGGTCGGTGTACGGCAACGTCATGTTCTCCACCGGTCCCAACAACGAGCTGGGCGGCCCGAACGACACGGCGTGCCACCTGGACGTTCCGATGCGCGGTTGCAGTCTCTTCCTCGACGACGAGCCGATCGTGCTCGACGGCGACATCGTGGTCGACGCGATGAAGCCGGCGAAGGCGCGCCGATGAAGCCGGCCGGCTTCGCTTACCACGCGCCCCGTTCGCTCGGCGAGTGCCTCGACCTTCTCGTCCGGCACGGAGAGGACGCCAAGCTGCTCGCGGGCGGCCAGAGCCTGGTGCCGCTGATGAACCTGCGGCTGGCCCGGCCCGAGGTCGTGATCGACCTCGGGCGTGTGGAGGGACTGTCCGGCCTCCGGCTTCGCGAAGGATTCCTGGAGATCGGCCCGATGATCCGGCACGCCGATATCGCCGGCTCCGAGCTGGTGGCGGCGAACTGCCCGCTGCTGGCGGCCGCGTCGGCAGTCATCGGCTACCCGGCGATCCGCAACCGGGGCACGATCGGCGGCAGCCTCGCGCACGCCGACCCCGCCGCGGAACTGCCGTGCGTCGCGGTGACCCTGGACGCCGAATTCGAGGTGACGGGCCCGCGCGGCGCCCGGACGATCCCAGCGGCCGGGTTCTTCGTGTCGCACTTCGTCAGCGCGCTGGAGGCCGACGAGGTACTGACGGCGGTGCGGGTGCCGGTCCAGACGCAGCGAACGTGGGGATTCGAGGAGTTCGCCCGCAAGTCAGGTGACTTCGCCCTCTCGGCGGTCGCCGTCGACCTCGCGACCACCGCGGGAGCGGTGCCGCGGACCAGGATCGGTGTCGCGGGGCTGGGGCCGCGTCCGCTGCGGGCGACGGCCACGGAATACACCCTGTCCTCGACGCCACCGGCGGATGTCGTCGCCGCCGACGTTGGCAGGGCCGTCCGGGACGAGATCGGCGGCCAGACGTCCGACGCGGAGCGACGTCACCTGGTCGAAACACTAGTGGCGCGGGCCTGGACGGCCGCGCTGGACAGGATGGGTGACCGACGTGAGTGACCTGCACACCGTCTCCGTCACGGTCAACGGCGACCGCCGTTCGATCTCCGTTCCCGCCCGCAGGCTCCTGTGCGACGCGTTGCGGCAGGACCTGGCCCTGACCGGCACCCATGTCGGCTGCGAGCACGGCGCGTGCGGCGCCTGCACGGTGCGGCTCGACGGTGACCTGGTCCGTTCGTGCCTGATGTTCGCGGTGCAGGCGGACGGCGCGGAGATCACCACGATCGAAGGGCTGGCGGATCACCCGGGCGAGCTGCATCCCGTACAGCGCGCGTTCTGGGAGAAACACGGCCTGCAATGCGGGTTCTGCACGCCGGGCATGGTCCTGGCCGCGGCACGCCTGCTGGAGGACAACCCGGACCCGACCGACCAGGAGATCCGTGACGCCCTCAGCGGCCATGTCTGCCGTTGCACCGGATACGTGTTCATCGTCGACGCGATCAAGCACGCCGCGGCGGAGGCGTCACGATGACGGCGACGGGAAACGCCGTCCAGCCGAAGCTGCTCGGCGCCCGTGTGAAGCGCACCGAGGACCCGCGCTTCCTTCTCGGCAAGGCGCGCTACGTCGACGACATCGTGCTGCCGCGGATGCTCCACGCGGCCTTCGTCCGCAGCCCGGTCGCGCACGCCGACGTCCGGGACGTCCGGGTGACGGACGCCGTCGCGGCCGGCGGCGTGCACGCCGTGCTCACCGGCCGCGACCTGGAGGGGGCCGCCCGCGGGATCATCTGCGACTCCACGATGGACACCTGGCAGTCGACCGAGTTCCCCGCGCTGGCGACGGACCGGGTGCGCTTCGCGGGCCAGACCGTGGCGGTCGTGGCGGCCGACGACCGCTACCTCGCGGAGGACGCGTGCGAGCTCGTGGACGTCGACTACGCCGAACTGCCGGTGATCTCCGGCATCCCCGCGGCCATCGCCGAGGACGCGCCCCTGCTCCACGAGACCTGGACAGACAACCTGTTCATCAAACGCCACCTCCGGAACGGCGACGTCGACGGCGCGTTCGAATCCGCCGACGGTGTGCTGAGGCTGAAGCTGGTCAGCAATCGCCATTCCGGTATTCCGCTGGAGACGCGGGGGTGCATCGCGGACTACGACGTCGCCGAGGACACGCTCGTCCTCTACACCGCGACGCAGATCCCGCACCTGGTCCGCACCGGACTGGCCGACGTGCTCGGCATGCCGGAGAACCGGATCCGGGTGATCGCCCCGGACGTCGGCGGCGGCTTCGGGATCAAGGGGCACCTGTTCCCGGAGGAGATCGCCGTGTGCCTCCTGGCGAAGCGCGCCGGGCGGCCGGTGAAATGGATCGAGGACCGGGTCGAGCACATGCTCGCGTCCATCCATGCCAGAGAACACCACCACGAGCTAGAAGTCGCCCACACTGCCGACGGGGTGGTGACCGGCCTGCGTGCGGTGGTCCACGTGGACTGCGGCGCGTACTCGGTGTACCCGTGGACGTCCACCATGGACACCGGGATGGCGCTCGGCATCCTGCCCGGCCCGTACCGGATTCGTAACTACGAGTGCCGCGCGTACAGCGTCGCCACCAACAAGTGCCCGCTGGGCCCCTATCGCGGTGTTTCCCGGCCGGCCGCCGCGTTCTCGATCGAACGCGCCATGGACGCCGTGGCGAGGGCCGTGGGGATCGACCGGGTCGAGGTGCGGCGCCGCAACCTGGTGCGGCCGGAGGAGTTCCCCTACGAGTCGGTGACCGGCCTCGTCTACGACTCGGGCAGCTTCACCGAGTCGCTGGAGAAGGTCCTGGAGGACGGCGGTTACGAGGAGTTGCTCCGGCTCCAGGAGGAGGGGCGCCGCGAGGGCCGCCACCTCGGGATCGGCCTCGCCTGCTATACCGAGCAGAGCGCGCACGCCACCTCCGAGTTCGTCAAGCGCGGTGTGCCGATCATCTTCGGGTACGACACGGCGATGGTGCGGATGGACCCGTCCGGGCAGGTGACCGTCCAGCTCAGCACCCACTCGCACGGCCAGGGCCACGAGACGACGATGGCTCAGATGGTGGCCGACCAGCTCGGCGTCCCGCTGGACGACATCAGGGTCAGATTCGGCGACACCGCCCAGACGCCGTACGGGCACGGCACCTTCGCCAGCCGCAGCGCGGTGCTCGCCGGAGGCGCGAGCGAGCGCGCCGCCGGCAAGGTCCGGGAACTGCTGCTGACCTTCGCCGCCGAGGTGATGGAGGCCGCTCCGGCGGACCTCGATCTCGGCGACCGGCGCGTCTTCGTCCGCGGTGTGCCCGGGCAGAGCGTGGACGTCCGGGACCTCGCCCGGTGGGCGTACCACCGTCCGGAGAAGCTGCCCGAAGGCATGGAGCCGGTGCTGGAGGCCGTCAGCTCCTACGACGCCCGGCCGGGCCACGGCACCTTCGCCAACGCCGCGCACCTCTGCCTCGTCGAGGTGGATCCGGAGACCGGCGGAGTGCGGACGCTGCGCTACCACGTGGTCGAGGACTGCGGACGGATGATCAACCCGTTGATCGTGGACGGCCAGGTCCACGGCGGCGTGGCTCAGGGCCTCGGCGGTGCGCTGATGGAGGAGTTCGTCTACGACGAGCAATGCCAGCTGCAGTCGGTGACCTTCATGGACTACCTGCTGCCCGGCGCCACCGACATCCCGCACATCGGCGTCTCGCATCTGGAGACCCCGTCGCCGTTCACGATCCAGGGGATCAAAGGAATGGGCGAGGGCGGGGCCATCGCCCCCGGGCCCGCGGTGGCCTCCGCCGTCGACGACGCGCTGCGCCCGATCGGGTCCGTGTTCGCCGACGAGCTTCCCCTGACCCCGCCGCGCGTGCGCCGCCTCGTCGAACAGGCGAGAGCCAAGCAGGCGGGCAAGGGTGGTGGCTCGTGACCATCGTCGACTGCCAGTGGCACTGGCATCCGCCCGCGCTGCTCGACTGGCATCTCGGGCGCGCCGAACACCCGCGGGCGTTCCGTACCGGAACCGGCTATCGCTACGAGGTCTCTCCGGACGAGACATGGGTCTATGACCGGCGGTTCACGGACCTGGACCATCAGGTCCAGGTACTCGACGCCGTGGGCATCGACGTCGCCGTGGTCAGCGCCTCGGTGGCCGGAGACCTCAGCGACCGTCCCCTCGGCGAGGCGCGCGACCTGTGCGTACTGCTGAACGAGGAGATGGCCCGGGCGCAACGGGTGTACCCGGACCGGTTCTTCGGCTTGGCCCACCTGCCGCTGACCGACACCGAGTCGGCGCTTCGGGTTCTGGACGACGCCGTGGACCGGCTTGGACTGCGGGCGGCTCTGCTTCCGGGCAACGTGGCGGGCGACTCCGTGGCGGTGGAACGTCTGTGGCCTCTCTACGAGCGGCTGGAGCGGTTGCGGCTACCGGTGTTCCTCCATCCCACGCGTTCGTTCCGGCGACCCCGGGCGCTGCCGTACAAGATGGAGGTCTCGCTCGGCTACATGTTCGACACGAGCTTCGCGGTCATGGCCCTCATCGTCAGCGGGGTGCTCGATCGTTTCCCGGACCTGCGGATCGTGCATCCGCACGCCGGTGGAGCGCTGCCGTACCTGCACGGCCGGCTGGAGGTGTACCGGGCCAAGGGCTGGTGGCCGAACCTCGACCGTCCGTTCGCCGACTACCTGCGGCGGCTCCACTTCGACACCGTGTGCAACGATCCGATGACCTTGAACCTGCTGCTCGAACTGGTCGGCCCGGATCGGATCCTGTTCTCCAGCGACTACCCGTACTGGTCGGGGCGCAAGGCGCTGGGTTTCGTCCGCGAGCACGTTCCCGCCGCGGCTCTGGCCGGCGTCCTCGGTGGCAACGCGTTGGCGCTTCTCGGTGAAGGTGGCGGATGACGATGATGACGTTGGAACACCGTGTGACGATCCCGGCGCCCGTGTCGGCCGTCTGGGACGCGCTGCTCGACGTGGAGCGGATCGCCCCGTGCATGCCGGGGGCCGTCTTGGACGGACATGAAGGGGACGAGTTCGCCGGCTCGGTCAAGGTCAAGGTCGGTGCGATCCAGATGGCCTACCGGGGCCGGGGGCGGTTCGTCGAACGTGACGCCGCCGCACGCCGGGTCGTCGTGGAGGCCGCCGGCAAGGAGGCCCGGGGTTCCGGTTCCGCCTCGGCCACGATCACCGTGACGCTGCATGAGGAGAACGGGACGACGAGCGCGGACGTGCGTACCGAGCTGTCGGTGAGCGGCAGGGCGGCGCAGTTCGGGCGAGGGATCATCGGCGATGTCGGCGACGCCATGCTCGGCCGCTTCGCCTCGGCGATGGCCGACCGGCTGGCCGAGACGTCCGTCGATCCCGTTGCGCCGCGGCCCATGCCGGAGCCAGCAGGTGCGGACCCGGCAGGTGCGGACCCGGCAGGTGCGGACCCGGCAGGTGCGGACCCGGCAGGTGCGGACCCGCTCGATCTCACCCATGTGGCCGCTTCGGCCGTCGGAAAGCGCCTTGCGGGCGCGGTCGCGGTCCTCGCCGTGCTGATGCTGGTCAGGACGCTCCGTCTCAGGACGCAACGACGACGCAACGAAGTTGCGCCCTGATGTGGCGTTTTGCATGATGGTCGCGCGAACCTGACAATGGTGTCGTGGCTGACGCACCGAAACCCTCTCCTGTGACCATGCGTACGATCGCGGCCGAAGCCGGGGTCCACGTATCGACGGTCTCGCGCGTCCTGCGGCGCAACGTCAGCCCGGACGAGGAGGCCGAACTGTCCGACGGGGCCCGGAAGGTCCGCGAGGTGGCCCGGCGGCTCGGCTACGTACCGGATCCGTACGCGTCGGGCCTGCGCAGCGGCCGGTCCAAGGTCCTGGGCGTGCTCGTCCCCCGGCTGTCCGACGTCACGCTGGCCAACATGTACGAGGGCATCGAGGAGAAGGTGAGCACGCTCGGCTACCAGAGCGTGGTGGCCACCACCCGGGACGAGTCGGATCGGCAACGCCGCTGGCTGACCATGATGATCAACCGCCGGGTGGACGCGCTGATCGTGGCGGACGCCTCGCTGGACGGCGGCTACGTGGACGAGCTCGCCAAGCTGGACCTGCCGTTCTTGCTGGTGAGCCGCCGCTACGGGGATCACGTCTCGGTGACGTGCGATGACGAGCTCGGCGGCTATTTCGTGGGCACCCACCTGGCCGACCTCGGACACGAGACGATCGCCATCGTCGGCGGCCTGCCGTACGCGAGCACCGCGCGGGACCGCGTCGCCGGCACGCTGGAGGCGCTCACCGAGCGGGGCTACGACGTTCCCGCCGAACGGATCAGGCTGACCGGGGTGACCGGGCCCGACGGCAGGGCCGCCACGGACGAACTGCTGGAGTCGAGCCCGCGCCCCACCGCGATCTTCGCTCTCAACGACTGGGCGGCCATCGGTGTGATGGGCGCGTTGCGCGACCATGGACTGACCCCGGGCACCGACGTCGCCGTGGTGGGTTTCAACGACATCTCGGCCTCGGCCGACCTGCCCATTCCGCTGACCACGGTGCGCACCCCGATCCACCGCATGGGCGAGACCGCCGGCCAGCTGATCATCGATCGTCTTGAGGGCCGTGCGATCAGCTCGGTACGGCTCCAGCCGCGGCTGGTGGTCCGCCAGTCCAGCGACCCCCGCATGGCCAAGCTGATCCAGCGGAAAACCGCACGTTGACGATGGACCGGCGCTAGGCCGGCGACACGCCGACGCTCGGCGCCAGCGACAGGCGCTCACCTGGCCAAGGGCTGGACCGGCCGCGTCCGGCCGCTCGGCATGATCGACCAATCGTCCGGCACGCTCGGCCGACGTATCCGTTGCCGCATGCCTCTTGACCCTTGCAAACGTTTGTGTGAATTTAGGGAAACGATTGCACGCGTGCGCAGGGAACCTTGCGAGGCCATGAGCCGCGCACGAGCGGAAGGCACGGGCAGCGATGGCGAACATCGACCACCAGACCGACCACCACCACCGGACCAGGCGGCGGACGAGCGACGGATCCGCACGGAGGGTCGCGGCGGCCGCCACGGTCGGCACCGGCCTGGAGTACTACGACTTCTTCCTCTACGGCACGGCGGCGGCGCTGGTCTTCGGGGACCTGTTCTTTCCCGCGGTGTCCTCGACCACGGCCACGCTCGCCTCGTTCGCCACGTTCGCCGTCGGGTTCGGCGCCCGTCCGCTCGGCGCGCTGGTGTTCGGCCATGTCGGCGACCGGCTCGGCCGCAAGGTGACCCTGCTGGTCACGCTCCTGATGATGGGGGCGGCGACCTTCCTCATCGGGCTGCTGCCCACCTACGAGTCGATCGGACTGTGGGCACCGGCCATGCTCGTGCTCCTGCGCTTCCTGCAGGGGATAGGGCTCGGCGGCGAGGCGGCGGCGGCACAGCTGATCAGTGTCGAGCACGCCCCTCCCGGCAGGCGCGGCTTCTACGGCTCCTGGCCCAACATGGCCTCGCCGATCGGTTCCGCGACGTCGACCGGTCTGGTGCTGCTGATCAACCTCGTCCTGACGAAGGAGCAGTTCCTGTCGTGGGGCTGGCGCATCCCCTTCCTGCTGAGCCTCGCCGTCGTCGCGGTCGGGCTGTTCATCCGGCTGCGCGTCGCCGAGTCGCCCGTGTTCCGGCAGCTGAAGGAGTCGCGGTCCCACGCCGCGTTCCCGCTGGTGGAGCTGATCCGCACCCACCCGCGCGCGCTGCTGCTGGCCACCGGCATGTGGTTCGGCGCGTCCATCGGCTTCTACCTGAACGCCGTCTACATCCTGACCTTCGCGACCGGGTCCGCCGGGGTCGGCCTGACCACCATGCTGGTCGTGCTCGTGATCGCCAGCGTGCTCTCCATCGGCTTCCCGCCAGCGGCGGGGGCGCTCAGCGACCGGTTCGGCCGCCGCGCGGTGCTGATCGGCTGCTGCCTCGTCAGCATGGTCGTGGCCGTCCCCTACTTCCCGCTGGTCGGCACGGGTTCGCCGGTCGTCATCCTGACGGTGCTCGTGGTCTTCAACGCGGGGCTGCTCGGCGTCGCGGGCGTCCAGCCCGCGCTTTTCGGGGAGCTGTTCGGTCCGAGGGTGCGGCTCTCCGGGGTCTCCGTCTCCTACACGGCCGCGACGCTGCTCGGCGGCGGCCTGGCGCCCTTCGTCGCGACGGCGCTGGTCGCGGCGACGGCGGGCCGTACCTGGGCGGTGAGCGCCTACCTCGTCGCCGCCCTGGTGATGTCGACGGTCGTCGCCTGGTTCGCCGAGGAGACTCGCGGGACCGACCTCATGGCCGGGAAGGCCGGGGCGTCCAAGGCGGGCGCGTCCGGGGCCGGCGCGTCCGGGGCCACCGCGTCACTCTGACGAGGCCCGCGGGACGGCGACCAGCTTCCGGAACGCCTGGCAGGTCTCCAGCGAGTCGTCGAGCGGGCAGTCGAGCAGGTGACTCAGATAGTCCTTCGCCTGGCGCAGCTCGGCCAGCCGGACGTCGATCGCGTCCAGCTGGTCGAGCACCGTCTCCCGCCAGTCGTGTGCGGCGGTGCGGCCCGCCAGGATCGTCGCGATCTGCTCGATGGTCATCTGGGCGGTCTCCCGCCACAGCCGGATCAGCGCGATCCGGTAGAGCTGGTCGCGGTCGTAGTACCGCCAACGGTGGCGCCGGTGCGGTGTGATCAGCCCGCACCGCTCCCAGTAATGCAGCGTCGACATCGGCAGATCGAAGCGCGCTGCGACGTCGCCGATGGGGATCAATGCGTCCATGCACGCATTGCACCTTGCCCGGGACGGGTCTTGCAAGCCCGGCACCGAGAGTGTGCAGCGTAGTTGCGCCACTGAATCAGATGTGTTGCAATCAAAGCGCAACAAGTTGCACATGCAGGGCGAGGCGAGGAGGGACCGTGCTGGCGGCCGATTGGCGAGACGAGATACCGGAGACGATGGCCGCGCTCTCAGCGGCGCAGTACGCGCTCCTTGAGTCCACTATGGCGCTGGGTGGCAGGAGGTACGGATCGACCGGCTATGGCGACCGCTCAAGGGTCATCGACGCCGCGACGCTGGAGCTCTCCCGCGGCAAGTGGCTGTTCAACCGGGCCACGGGGGAATGCGCCGACTTCGCCGCGCGGACCTCGTCCCCCGCCGACCTGATCGCCGCCCGCGACCACCTGGGCAAGGCGATCGCGCTCGCGGACGCGAGCCGCGCCCCGGACGCGGCGGTGCTGGCCACCGCGATCGGCATGCGCAGGAAGCTCACCAGGCCGGGCACCGAGATCCGGTACTACCACGGGACGCCCATCGTGCCGTCGATCTGCCCGATCGTCGTGTTGCGAGGAAGCTCGCAACGCATGGGCGCACAGTACGTGCAACAGTGCGTGGAGATCTTCGGCCGGTTCGTGTTCGAGCATGTCGCCGCGCGCCCGATCTCCGCGGAGACCCGGGACGTCCTGCGCTCCTGGGAGGCGCAGCTGCGCGAGCACGCACCGGAGGTGCCCGCGATGTGCGAAGGAATGGCCGAGGCCGCGCGGCGGCTCGGCATCCCGCTCGGCTACGAGCACGCCATCTCGATCTGGACCGACCTGCTCCCGCCGGCCCGGGAACCCCTGACGATCGGGGTGCTGGACGCCGAAGGAGGCGACCGGCTCGGCGGATATTTCGGCCGGGTGCGCCTGCCCACCGGCGAGGTGTCCGAGGCGGGGACCTGCTCGGGCGCCGCCGCCTGGGGCACGGCGACCAAGGACGGACGGGCCTGCTTCGCCGCCTCGACCGATCACGACTGCACCTTTCAGACGACGATCGTCGCCTACCCCGACGACGGGAACGCCTTCGTGTACACCCCGTTCTCCGTCAACGGGTCGATTCCCGGGCTCGGCCGGTTCGGCCTGTCCGGCCATCCCGGGCTCAACTCGTCGGGCGTGGCGTACGTCCACCACGGCGGCTACGAGAGCTGCGCCGAGCCGCGCGAGCTGTGGGGATACGGCGTGCCGCGGGGCGCGACGACGGTGCACGTCCTCCGCTACGCCGACACCGCCCGCCAGGCGCTGGAGATGGAACTGTCGTTCCCGGTCGGGGACGCGGGCCGCGTCCTCGGCTCCGCGAGCGGGTTCTACATCGACGACACCTACGGGTACGTGCTCGAAGACCGGACGCCCGGCAGACCGGTCGTCCGCGAGCACACGACGGGCTCCGGCGGCGAGCGGCACGACCTCCTGTACGCCACCAACAATCTCCTCAGCCCGGAACTGGGCCACGCCTTCTGCCCGCCGCCGGAGGGCTACGAGTTCGCCGTCGACGCCGGCTGGCACACGACGAGCCCGCAGGCGCCAGGGGACGCGCCGCCTGGCGTCATCACCCGCCAGATGTGCACGGCGTCGAGCTCCGCGCGCAACCGGTACCTGTACCGTCACCTGCTCGACCAGGACGGCGACATCACCCGGGCCTCGCTGGACGGCCTGTTCCGGACCGGGCCGCGATTCACGGTCACCGGATGGGACCGCGATCGCGGCCGCCGGCCACGGGGAACGCTGGACGAGGCGTCGGTGGGCGGCCGGCACAACGCGTTCGTCGCCACGGGAACCCCGTCGACCGGCCGCTACACCGGGGCCGTCGGAATGATCGCGCCACGCGACAGCGCCGCCAACGGCCCGACCCACGGATACGTCTACTACGACGAGACCGGCACGCACTGGGACATCCGGCTCGGTGAGAGCGCGGAGTCCCTGCTCGCCGACGCGCGGGCGACCGCCGAGCGCGTGACGGCCCGCGCCGCCCGCCTGCTGGAGCGTGCCGGCGCCCCGGTCGACACCGGTTCCCTGGGCGAGCTGCTGGACGCCGCCCGCGCGGAGATCGCGTCGGCCACCGCCGCCACACCCGGGCGCGCGTCCGGTCCGGGGACCGATGAAGACGTCGCGGCGCTCGCCCGCGCCTGCCGCGCCTTCACTCGTGCGCAGGTCCGCGCCCGGCAGGTCATCGAGGCGTTCGGCACGGTCGAGGCGTTCGGCGCGGGAGCCTCGGATGAGTGAGCACCCGATTCCGCCCGGCACCCGGGTGCTGGTGCGCTACACCTTGCTCGCACCGGAGGAACGCGCCCCGAACCTGCCCGCGGACACCCGTGCGGTGCCGTATGTCGTGCGCACCAAGGGGATCCTGCTGGCCGCGGCGCACCCCGGAGAACAGGTGCTGGTCCGCACGCCGACGGGACGCGAGGTGGCCGGCGAGCTGGTCCTGCCCGACCCCGCCGACGAGCACGGCTTCGGCCGGGCGCATCCGGCGCTCGTCCACGTCATCGACGAGATCGGCAAGCTGCGGTGGCGGGGGGAAACGCGATGAAGACCGACTACGCCTCCGTCATGGCCCGCAGGGACGAGATCCTGCTCGCCTCGACCGGCATCGACTACCGGGCCCTCGAACGCGGCCGGCTCGCCTTCGACACCGAAGGACTGATGGCCCACTCCGGACGCGACCTCGCCGCGACCCGAGCCGTCCAGCGGCGCGCCGGCGTCGGTGGCACACCGCTGCTGGAGCTGCGCAACCTGACTGAACTCGTGCGTTCGATGTCCGCGCCCGGCAAGGGGGCCAGGATCCTCGTCAAGGACGAGGCCGCGAACCCGTCGGGCAGTTTCAAGGACCGGCGGGCGGCGCCGTCCGCCCATCACGCCCGCGCCGCCGGCTATCCGGGACTGATCGCGGCGACCAGCGGCAACTACGGTGCCGCGGTCGCCGCCCAGGCCGCGGCCCACGGCCTCGGAGCGATCATCATCCAGGAGGCATTCGACAGCGGCGGCCGCGGTCAGCCGGAAATCCTGGAGAAGGGCCGCAAGTGCGAGGCCCTCGGCGCCGAAGTACTCCAGACCAGCGTCGGGCCCGAGCTCTTCTACATGCTGCTGCGCACGCTCGAAGAGACGGGCTACTTCAACGCGTCCCTGTACACGCCGTTGTCCATCGCAGGCATCGAAAGCCTCGGCGCCGAGATCGCCGAGCAGACCGTGGCCCTCACCGGCCGTCCGCCCGACGTCGTCCTCGCCACGCACGCCGGCGGCGGCATGGTGACGGGAACGGCACGCGGGCTGCGGGCGGCGGGAGCGACCGGAACCGAGGTCGTCGGGGTCAGCGTCGATCTGCGCGGCCTGCACATGGCCTCGGACCAGGACTTCAACCGCAAGTCGTTCACGACGGGCCACACCGGCTTCGCGATCCCGTTCACCAGCTGGCCCGACCGCGTCGACGTGCCGCGCAACGCCGCGCGTCCGTTGCGTTACCTGGACCGGTTCCTCCTCGTCACGCAGGGCGAGGTGTTCTACACGACGGAACTCCTCGCCCGGCTGGAGGGGCTCGAACGAGGACCGGCGGGCAACACCTCGCTGGCCGCGGCGCTGGTGGTGGCGCGCGAACTCGACCAAGAGCAGACGGTCGTGGTCAGCGAGACCGAGTACACCGGCGCGGGCAAGAACCCCACCGCCCAGCTCGCCTTCGCCGCGGGCAACGGGATCGACGTGCGGGTGGGCACCGCGGACGAGGACGAGCCGGGCCGCGTGATCAGCCTGCCGGCGCACCCAGGGCAGCTGACCGTCAGGGAGGTCGACCTCGCCGCGCTGCGGACGTCCTACCTGCGCAGGGCACTGGCCGGCAGCGACGGGCTCACCGACGTGGACGTCGAGTTCCTGTCGCGCGACAGCGGCTCGTCCGAAGCGGCGGTTAGGGCGATGCTGGAGAGCACGTCATGACGGTGCCGATGACGGGCTCGGCCGACCTTCTGGAGCGCGAGCTGAAGGTCCTGTCCCCGGCGACGCGCATCGGGTTCTTCCCCGTCGTCGTGGACGGCGGGGCCGGAGCGTGGTTCACCGACCGCGAGGGGCGCCGCTTCCTCGACTTCCATTCGATGGCGTGCGTGGTCAACACGGGGCATGGCCATCCCCGGGTCGTCCGGGCCATCCAGGAGCAGGCGGGACGGCTCGTCCACACGAACTCGGCGTACGCCAGCCACGAGGGGCTGGTGCTGCTGGCGGAGCGGCTCGCGGACCTGGCGCCGGGCGACGCCCCGCGCCGGGTGGCGTTCGGCCTGTCCGGCAGCGACGCCAACGACGGCGCGCTGAAGCTCGCGCGCGCGGCGACCGGCCGCCCGCGGGTCATCGCGTTCCGGCACGCCTACCACGGAAACACCTACGGCGCGCTGAGCCTCTCGGCGGTGAGCCTGGCGATGCGCCGGGGCTTCGGCCCCGAGGTGCCGGGCGTCCACCACGTCGACTTCCCCGACGTCTACCGGATGCCGGGCCCGGCCGACGCGGTCGCCGACCGCTGCCTCGCGCAGCTGCGCGACCTGCTGGCCGCCTCGGTCCCGGTCGAAGAGGTCGCGGCCGTGTTCGTCGAGCCGATCCAGGGCGACGCCGGCATCGTCGTGCCACCGCGGCGCTTTCTTGACGGTCTCGCCGGGCTGTGCCGCGACAACGGCATCCTTCTCGTGGCCGAGGAGGTCCAGACCGGGGCCGGCCGGACGGGACGCTGGTTCGCCAGCGAACTGTTCGGGCTGGAACCCGACATCCTGGTCGCCGGCAAGGCACTGGGGTCGGGCCTGCCGGTGTCCGCCGTGATCGCCGACGCGCGGCTGATGGCGTCCTGGTCCGCGCCCGGTCACGTGTTCAGCACCGCGGCCAACCCGGTGTGCGCCGCCGCCGCGCTCGCGACGCTCGATGTGATCGACGAGGAGGGGCTGACGGCGAACGCCGCCGCGATGGGCGAACGGCTCCGCGCCGGCCTGGCCGAGCTCGCCGCCCGCCACCCGGCGATCGGCGACGTCCGGGGTGCCGGCCTGATGTACGGCCTCGACCTGGTGACCGACCCCGTCACCCGGCGGCGGTCCAGGCGGCTGGCCGCGGCGGTCTCGGCGGCGTGCTTCTCCCGCGGGCTCTACGTCACCTTCCTGCGCGGATCGGTCCTGCGGCTGGCGCCGCCCCTCGTCATCGACGCCGGCGAGATCGATCTGGCCCTCGACATCCTCGACGCCTCCCTGGCCGACGCCGTGCAGGGCCGGGTCCCCGAAGCGCACATCAGCGCGGTCGTCGGCTGGTAGCCGGCGGCAGACCGAAAGGAAAGCCATGCACACGCGAGTCACAGCCGGTCAGCGACGTCCCACGGTGGAGAAGCGTGAGCTGCGCCAGATCCTTGGCCGGTTCGCCAGCGGCGTGGTCGTCGTCACCGGGCTGGCGGAGGGGGAGCCGGCAGGGTTCACCTGCCAGTCGTTCTCCTCGCTCTCCCTCGATCCCGCGCTGGTCGTCTTCTGCCCGTCGAAGACGTCGCGGACCTGGCCCGGGCTCTCCAGGTCGGGCACGTTCTGCGTCAACATCCTGGGCGAGGGGCAACGCGACGTCAGCGACACCTTCGCGCGCCAGGGCGTGGACAGGTTCGACCGCGTCTGCTGGTCGTCGGGCCGTCGCGGCAATCCGCGGCTGGCGGGCGCCCTGGCCCACATCGAATGCGATCTGCGCGCGGAGCACGACGGCGGCGATCACCACATCGTGCTCGGCGAAGTCCAGGACCTCGTCGTCGGTCAGGCGGACTCGCCCCTGATCTATTTCCGCGGCCGGTACGCCGGTATCCGCGCCTGACCCGTCCAACCCCGTCCGAAGGGAAACGCACATGTCCGCTGTGGAACAAATGATCAACGAGGTCCGGCGGCTCGCTCCGCTGCTGGAGTCGGAGGCGCCGGCCGCCGAGGCCGCCGGCCAGGTGACCGGCCGGGCGATCGACGCGCTCCGCGAGGCCGGAGTGCTCGGCATGCTCGCCCCGCAGGAGTGCGGCGGCCTCGACCTCGGCCCGGTGGACGCGCTACGGGTGTTCGCGGAACTGTCGCGGGCGGACGGATCCGCGGCGTGGGTGGTGGCCGCGAGCACGATCACCGCCAAGATCCTCCACCTGCTCGACGCCGGGACGGTCAAGCGCTTCTACGCCGACGGGATACCGATCATGGCGGGCCAGATCGCGCCCTTCGGCACCGCGGTCCCCGTGCCGGGCGGGTACCGGATCTCGGGACAGTGGTCCTACGGCAGCGGCATCCTGCACGCCGACTACGTGTGCACGGCCGCCATGGTCGACGACGGCGGCGACCGCGACGGCGACGGCGACGGTGGCCCCGACGGCGCTTCGCGGATGATCGAGTTCATCGTCCCGATCGAGGTGGTGAAGCTCGGCGGCAACTGGGACGTCCTCGGGCTGAAGGGCACCGGCAGCGTCGACTACGCGCTCGATGACGTGTTCGTGCCGGACGAGCACATCATGGAGAACTTCAAGACCGCCGAGCCGAAATGGGGCGGCAGGAGCGCTCTCATCGGGCTCACCGGATGGTTCACGTTCGCGCACACCGGATGGGCGCTCGGGGTCGGCAGGCGTGCGCTCGACGAGATCGCGGCGCATGCGAAGCGGCCGTCCGGGCGGGGTACCCGGCTCGCCGACGACGGCTCGTTCAAGGAGGGGTACGCGATCGCCGAGGCCAAGCTGCGCAGCGCCCAGGCGTGGGCGTACGACGTGTGGGGCGAGATCGAGCGGAGCGTCGAGGCCGGCCGGCAGCCGACCACCCGGCAGCACACGCTGGCCCGGACCGCTTCGGTGCACCTGCACGACGTCGACGTCGAAGTGGCCGCCTTCGCCTTCCAGCAGGGCGGTGGCGCGGCCCTGCGGTCAGGGGCGTTGCAGCGGGCGTTCCGGGACGTCATGGCGGGCGGCCAGCACATCCAGGTTTCCCACCAGAAGTACCATGACTGCGCCCGTGACCTCCTAGGTGAGGCCGAGGGGCTGGTGTGGCGAGTCCATGAGCTCGGCTGACCGCGGACGCGATGACGACCGAACCCCGCCTGCCGGCGGACGCGATGACGACCGAACCCCGCCTGCCGGCGGACGCGATGACCACCGAACCCCGGCTGCCGGAGGGCACACGATGACGACCGGCCACCCGCGCACTGTGACCGATGCCGCCGCGGCGCTGCGGGCGGGCGAGGCGACCAGCGTCGGGCTGACCCGCGCCGCCATCGCGCTGGCGGACCGCGCCGACCAGGCCCTGGGCGTCTACGTGAACCGGTTCGACAACGGCGCCCTGGACGCCGCCGAACGCGCCGACCGGGAGCTAAAGGCAGGCCTGGACCGGGGGCCGTTGCACGGGATCCCGATCGGCGTCAAGGACACCATCGCGGTCGCCGAGGGCCCGACGACGGCGCAGAGCGTCGTGCTGGACCGTGCCTGGGGCGAGGGCCGGGACGCACCGGTGGTGGCCAGGCTGAAGGCGGCCGGCGCGGTGATCACCGGCAAGACGACGGCCATGGAGTTCGCCTGCGGCATGCCCGACCCGGCGAAGCCGTTCCCGGTCCCGCGCAACCCGTGGCGGCCCGACGCGTGGACCGGTGGGTCCAGCTCGGGGACGGCCGCCGGGGTGGCCGCCGGGATGTTCCTTGCCGGCCTGGGCTCCGACACAGGGGGCAGCATCCGGATGCCCGCCGCCTTCTGCGGCGTGACCGGGCTGATGCCGACGTTCGGCCTCGTCCCGAAATCGGGCTGCGTGCCCATGGCCCACAGCCTTGACCGGATCGGCCCGATGGCCCGCAGCGCACGGGACTGCGCGGCACTGCTGAACATCATGGCCGGTGCGCATCCGAGCGATCCGGACAGCGTGCGGTATCCGGCCCAGACCGACGTTCCCGCCGCGGACCTGTCCGGCGTTCGTGCGGACCTGTCCGACGTCCGTGTGGGCGTGGTCCGGGAGGGGCATTTCCCCGACGGCACCGATCCGGCCCTGGGCGATGCGTTCGACAAGGCGGTCGAGGTCCTCGCCGGTCTGGGCGCGAGCGTCCGCACGGTGACGTTGCCCTACCGGCAGGAGATGATCACGACCCTCTACGTCGTCTCGTCCTGCGAGGCACTGGCCTACCATCGCGGCGACCTGGCCCTTCGCTGGGACGACTACGCCCCGCACACGCGCCGGCTGATCGCCACGGGGGCCATGATGTCCGGCGCCGACTACGTTCAGGCGCAGCGGGTTCGCCGCGTGGGCCAGGACGCCGTCCAGCGGCTGTTCGGCGAGGTCGACGTGATCGCCTGCCCGACGGCCTCGGTCGGCGCACCGTCGTTCGACTCGCTTGCCGGCGACGACGGACACCTGCGCACGGACGCGCTCTATCCGATGATCCACACGCCGTACTGGAGCGGTCTGGGCAACCCGGTGCTCGCGGTACCGATCGGGCTGACCGCCGCCGGCCTGCCGCTGTCCATGCAGCTCGCCGGTCCCGCGTTCGGCGAAGCGGCCGTTCTCCGGGCCGGTGACGCCTTCCAGCGGCAAACGGACTGGCACCTGCGCGCGCCCGGACTCGACGACATCACCGAAAGGGTCGGCCATGATCGATGACGGCACACCACGAGAACGCATGCGCATGCTCCTGGCCGCGGCCGGGCTTCCCGCCTCGGACGACGAGATCGACGAGCTGGCCGCGGGCTACACGCAACTGCGGGCGGCGGTCGACGCGTTGAACGCGGTGCCCGCGGCCCGCTATGGCGAGCCCGCGCTCCGGTTCCGCGCATCCGCCGAGGTCGTCGACGATTGGGGGCTTGACCTCAACCGCGGTTGAAAAGGGATAGTCGTGGCTGAGCGCTCATCGGCGCCGGTCGGCCGGAGCCGGTGGCGAGCCTCATCGCCGTTCGCCGGCTGGCCGGTCGGCCCGCCGGCCCCGTTGGCGCAGCCTCGACGCCGGAGGTTCGAGACATCATGCGTGTGCTGTTCATATCGAACCCCCGGATCGGATCGGCCTTTCCGCTGGTGCCGCTCGCGTGGGCGATGCGGTCCGCCGGACACGACGTGCTCTTCGGCGCCGCGGGCGACGGGCTCGCGGTCGAACTGGCGGGTCTCGACGTCATCGACGTGCTACCGGGGGCGGGCGATCGGCGGATACGCGAGGCGCAGCGGCTCGCCGACCCGGAGTCCTTCGCGTCCCTGACCCTGCCGGGGGCCGAAAGGCCAACGGTGCCCTCGGACGGGTTCGTGCCGTGGGCGCTGCCGGAGTTCCTGGCCGTGGCGCACGCCTGGCGACCCGATCTGATCGTCTCCGACCCGGCGCAGACCGAGGGACTGCTCGTCGCCGCGGCGCTCGATGTTCCCATCGTGCTCCACGGCCGCGGCCTTCTGCGCACGGCCGGCATCCCGCGGGCGATCCGCCGGCTTTGCGGGGCTTTCGACGACAACGGATGGGATCTGCCCGAACACATCCGGCACATCGACGTCGCACCCGCCAGCATCCTGCTGAGCGAGCCGGACGGGTGGCCCATGCGGCCGGTTCCGTACAACGGAGGCGGAGTCCTCGCGGACTGGCCCCGCGAACCGTCCCGGCGGATCTTGCTGACGTTGGGCACCGCCCCCTTGGGCGCCCACGGGTCGGCCACGGTGAAGCGGATCCTCACCCTGGCCGGACGGGTCGACGCCGAGTTCGTGCTGGCGCTCGGAGATCAGGCTGCCGTGATACCGGACGCCTTGCCGCGCAACGTCCGTTCGGTGGGGTGGGTTGCGCTGAGCACGATCCTGCGGTCCTGCGCCGCCGTCGTCCACCACGGTGGCGCGGGCACGACCATGTGCGCCCTGGACGCGGGCGTCCCTCAGCTGGTCGTGCCGGACGGGACCGAGGCGGTCCTCCACGCCGACGCGGTGGTGAACCGTGGCTGCGGGCTGCGGCGCCGCCCGGACGAGCTGGACGAGGACGTTCTGACCTCGCTGACCGGTGCGGCGAAGTTCCGCGCGAACGCCGCCGAGGTGCGCGCGGAGCTGGCGGCCATGCCCGCCCCCGCGGACCTGGTGCCGCGTCTGGCCGAACTGGCCGGCACCCCGGCGGCGGCCCGATCCGCGTCGGTGGTGTCCCCTCCCCAGCCCGTCGCCTTTGGGCGTCTTGACGACCGCGGCTCCTTGTTGAGCTGACGGAAACGCTCGGTCATCACGCCGGATCCGGCAGGGACCGGCGTTGATCGCGCTGTGATCCGCGCCGCACTCCGTCGACACCGAATACGCGGCACTTGCACTCAACTCGAGTTGAGTTGCGAGGGTGGCTTCGTCGGCCCGGTGAGGGTGATGTGAACAGAGGGGCGGAACGTGATCAAGGAGATGAGCACGTGACCACGCCGTGCGACGAGACCGCCGCGCGGTCCGTCCAGTCCGACGACGAGGAGTTCGCGTGAGGACACAGGCCCGCTTGAAGACCACCGTGCCGAAAGCGCCGGACACCGGCTCACGGCGGCATGAGGCACTGGTGATGACGCTGGCCTGCGCGGGGTCGTTCGTCGTCATCCTGGACGCCACCATCATGTCGGTGGCGCTGCCCGACATTCGCGGCGCGCTGGGCTTCGCGCCGGCGACGCTGCCCTGGGTGATCAACGTCTACACGCTCACCTTCGCCGGATTCCTGCTGCTGGGCGGCCGGTGCGCGGACGTGTTCGGCCGCCGCGCGATGCTGCTCGCCGGGATGACGCTGTTCACCGCCGCGCGTGTGGCCGGCGGTCTGTCCGTCACGCCGGAGATGCTGCTGGCCGCGAGGGCGCTGCAGGGGGTCGGTGGGGCGTTGCTGATGCCGGTGACGCTGTCGCTGCTGACGGCGGCGTTCACCGATCCAGCCAGGCGCGCGCGGGCGCTCGGCACCTGGAGCGCGGTCGGGGCGCTCGGCGCCGCGTCGGGCCCGATCATCGGTGGTGTCCTCACCCAGTGGGCGGGCTGGAGGTGGGTGTTCTTCGTGACCGTCCCGGTCGGGCTGCTCACCCTTGCCGCCGCGCGCGGGCTGCCGCAGCATGGCCTGCACGGCCGTCGCCCCTCGCTGGACGCCGTCGGCGCCGCGCTGGCCACCACCGGGCTGACCGGCGTGGTGTTCGCGCTGATGCGCGCCGCCGTAGCAGGCTGGACGAGCCCGCAGGTCACGGGCCCACTGGCGGGCGGCCTCGCACTGCTGGGGCTTTTCCTGCTGCATCAGGCACGGTGGGCCACCGAACCATTGCTGTCTCCCGGCATCTTCCGGGTGCGCGCGGTCAGCAGCGGCAACGCGGTGATGTTCCTACTCGGCCTGGGCTTTTTCGCCAGCCCGATCCTCTTGTCGCTGTACCTGCAGGACGTGCACGGCTGGTCGCCGCTGCGCGCCGGGCTGGGATATCTGCCGGTCGGGATCGCCATGTTCGCGGGCGCTCAAGCCGCGGGACCGCTGACGGTACGGTTCGGCCCGCGCCGCGCGACCGTGGTGTGCTGCCTGGTTGGCGCGGCCGGGTTCGCCGGGGTCGCGGCGTTCCTGGGCGTGCACGGCTCGTACCCGCTGACGGTGGCGCTGTCGGGCGGAGTGTTCGGATTCGGGACGGCCGCGGCGTTCACTCCGATCACGGTGGCCGCCACCAGCGGCGTCCCGCCCGAGCAGCACGGCCTGGCCGCGGGTGTGCTGAACACCGTCCGTCAGACGAGCGGCGCGATCGGGCTCGCCGTCATCAGCACGGTTTCGGCCTCGGCGACGGCCGGTTGGGCCGCCGCGCACCCAGGCCGGGCCGCTCCTGCCGCACTGGCCCACGGCCACACCATCGCCTTCCTCATCTCCGCCGGCTGCGTGGCCGCCGCCGCCCTGCTGGCGCTCCTGACCATGCCCCGCTCCAGTTGACCATCCAGGACACGACGCCACGTTTGGGTGGTGTGGGCGGGGGTCGGCTGATCCTGGAAGGCCTGGTGTGGTGGCGGGAGACAGTCGTGGCTGGGATGTCGTTGGAATTATGGCGCGCTCATACCGCCGTCCGGGCAGAAGCCGGACCCGAGGTGTTCGGTTAAGCGGGCCCGTACGGCATGTTGGATCTGATGGGCGCAGCGTGCGTACGTCTCAGGAGAGCGGCCGGAGGGATATCGGGGACGTCGCCGGTCTCGTCCAGGCGGAAGGTGCGTCCGCCCAGGTCGAGCATGAGCGCTAGCAGAGCGTCGCGTTGGGTCTGGTCATGCAGTAGATGGTGGTGCTCGTCCGGCACAGCTTTGGACTGACCGGGCGGGCGCGGTGTCGGCCCGCGCCGCGCCTCCCCGGCGACCCAGGGACGGCCACCTGCCTCTGGCTCGGACAGGCTCGAAGATGGACGGGCGCCGCCCCCGCACCGGCCCCCGGGAAGGACCCCTGCCGCGATGACCACGCCGCCGCCCGCTCAGCGCTGGGCGCACACCTTCGTCACGCACCACGGCCCAGAGGACGTCAACCAAATGCTGGCCCGCTACTCCGCCGACGGCTGGGAACTTGTCAGCCACGCCGGCCTCGTCACCGGCGGGCTGAACTACACCTCGTCCACGCTCACCTTCACCTTCAAGCGGCCAGACGACGGCATGACCGCCCTCGGCCCGGGAGCGCAGGCCCCATGGGCGCGACGTTGACCTGTTGACCTGATCTACGCGCTGCCCCGCACCGGCCCGGCGACCGCCTGGCCCGTCGTGGCGGCCGGGCGCCCGCCCGCCGACCATGGCAGGGCGACTGTCGTCCCCGTCAAGCGGTGAGGTCGGCCACCACGAGGGACACTCCCTTAGTACTCATGTGGATCGTAGGGGTTGGGATGTCAGAGTAGGTTGGCCCTTATCCAATTTTCTATTCATGATCGGACCATTGCGTGACGCAACTATAGGATCTCCGGACTCGGGCTAGGCATTCGGCCGGGTCTGGAAGTTGGCGAGTTTGATGGGCGAGTTGTTCTCTCCATTTTTGATCACCAGGTGGGTGATCGAACATGTGGGGAGCCACTCGCACGCCTGTGGCGGCAGCAGCCAAGTCAGCTGCTTGCTTATTGATCGCTCCCTGCCTTGCGAGGGCGTCCAGATCGTACAGGTCTCGTTCGGCGCGCCGGTCTGCCCAGGCGATGGTCTTCATGGCAACGAATGCGGGCAGGGTCGGTACCCGAAGTGTGGTGGCGGGGACGTCCGTATAGCGGACGTCGATGGGGCGGGTTTCGGCGGGCCAGTTGAACCTGTGCTCGGCTGAGAGCAGTTGGATGCGTACTTGGAGGCCGTCTCGGGTCTGGAGAAGAGCCGGCTCGATGTCCCGTAGTCCAACCGGCTGCACTGCCCAGTCTGTGGCGGGGAATTCGCGGCGGAGAGCGCGCGGCAGTTCACGTTGCACGATTGCTGCTGTGGTTGCGCGATTGGGACAGCTGAGATCGATGTCTTCTGACAGACGACCGTTGAGGAGGTATGTGCGGGCGAGGGCTGTTCCGCCGAAGAACAGTAGTTGGTCGGCTTGAATGTTGGCCAGTGCGTGCAATATGTGGCTGATGAGGTGATCGCGCCTGACCTGATCATCGTCGACACCGAACTCGGCCGCGACGTCAGCGAGTTCGTCCGGGTCAAGCATGCTGGCCTCGGCCGCTGAGTTCACGGGCTGTGTCGTAGGCACGCCGCTTGCGCTGGCCCCTGGCTAGTTCAGCGACCCGTTCCCAGTCCGCTCGCACCGCAAGGGCTCGGATCGCCTCGGCGGCCGACTGTTCCGTCAGTCCGCCCAGTGTTGGACGGGCGGCCACGTCGAGCAGTGTCTGCTCTACGGTCGTCACCCAGCCGACGGCGAGTTCAGTCTCGAATCTTTCCACGTCGAGCCGATCTACCCGCCGCCGTACGAACACGATCTGACCTATGTCAACCTGCAAGGCAGGCCGCTGCCGGGGTATGGCGACCACCGCGACAGCGACGGCGCGGGGTAGTGCGCCGTGATGGCGGGCCGCGCTTGTCCCCATTAGCGCCACGTCATCCATTCCATAGTCAGCTATCGCCACCCCTAGCGCCGCGGAGTGCAGATCAGGTCGCCACCGCACATCCCCTAGCCGTCGTTGCGGCACCACCATGTAGTAGCCGCTCGCCAGGGAGCGCAACGCTCCGCGGCGAGCCAGCCGGGCCAACTCAGGACGCGGATGAGCGTAGACATCGGCGGCATCCCGCGGGCGGAGGACGGCATTACGGCGCCGAGCAAGCTTCGGCGGCACCCCCACCGTCGTTTCCGCCATGACATCACCTCCAACGGAGCACTTACCCACTCATCGGTGGTCAGAGTATAACCAGCGTAGGCCGGTACCCTACGTTGGTCATAGTGACGAGGGGTGGAATGAAGCGCACCGGACCTGGTCTCCCGCCTCGCAGTAGGCGGACGGCGATCTCTGGGCTTCCTCAGATCTCGGGTCAAGAGTCTCAGCTTCGCAAAACCGACGACGAAACCGGTTACGTGGTCAGTGGGAGGTGGGGGTGTGGCCAGGATGTGCCCTAGGACACCGTCGCCCGGCCGGCCCGGTCGTTGCCTTGTCGAGGGGCGATGCATCCTGGACGTACATGGTTGGGAGGTGGTGCGCGGGGTTGGGAGGTTGTGATGGTCAGGTTTGCGTTTTTGGGGCGGGTGTCGACGGAGGATCTTCAGGATCCGGTGGAGTCGCGGCGGTGGCAGCTGTCGCGTGCTGAGGGGCTGGTCGCCGGTCGCGGGCGGATCGTGGCGGAGTTCTTCGACGTGGGGCAGTCTCGGGTGGTGGCGTGGCAGCGGCGGCCGGAGTCGGGGCGGTTGCTGGAGGCGCTTGAGGATCCCGATCGCGGGTTTGATGCCGTGGTGGTCGGTGAGCCGCAGCGGGTCTTTTACGACAATCAGTTCGGGTTGGTCTTTCCGCTGTTCGTCCACTTCCGGGTGGGGTTGTGGGTTCCGGCGGTCGGGGGTGCGCTCGATCCGGACTCTGAGGCGCACTGTTTGATCATGTCGGTGTATGCGGGGATGTCCAAGGCTGAGCGGCGGCGCATCCAGGTCCGGGTCCGCGCGGCGATGTCGGCTCAGGCCGAGTTCGAGGGACGTTTCCTGGGCGGTCGGCCGCCTTATGGGTACCGGCTGGCTGATGCGGGCCCGCATCCTAACCCGGCGATGGCGGCGTTGGGGGCGCGGAGCCATCGGCTGGAACTCGACCCGCGGGCGGCGCCGATCGTGGAGCAGATCTTTGCCCTGCGTCTTGCGGGGTACGGCGCGCGGCGCATCGCCGGGGCGTTGGACGCTCACGGTGTTCCGTGTCCTTCGGCGCATGATCGTGCCCGTAACCGGCATCGGCGCGGAGCGGGCTGGACGGTGGGGACCGTGCTGGCGTTGCTGCGGAATCCGCGCTACACCGGGTTCGAGGTGTGGAACAAGCAGTCCAAGGCCGAGGTGCTCATCGACCCCCACAACGTCGGACTGGGCACGCGGACCGTGATGCGGTGGAACCCATACGAGGCATGGGTGGCTTCACACGAGCCGGCACATCCGGCGATCGTGAGCGTGGACGACTTCGAACATGCCCAGCGCACCCGCGCACTGCGCCAAGCGCGCCGGTCTTATCTTCTTCGTGGGCTGTTGTGCGTTGTGTGGTCGGCAGATGGAGGGTGCTTGGAACAACGGGCGCCAACTACCGCTGCCACCACCTCCGCGCTACCGGGACGGACCTGCCGCGCAGCGTCTTCGTCCGCGAAGACAAGATCGTGCCGCACCTGGCGGCACTCCTTCTCCGCTTCAAGACTGAATCGACGTCACATCGCTCTTGCGAAGACGCTGACATTCCTAGGGATGCGGCGGGCCAGGTGGCGATGTGTCGGGAGTTGGGGCTGACGTTGAGGTATGACCATCGCACCCAGTCGCTCACCGTTCGCAGCCACCAGGGGGAGATCGCCATCCGCCTGCTATGAGCCGAGAACGAATTGATACAGGATGGTGAATGCTTATGCAGGGAGCTTAATTCTGGGCAGTGGCGACATTCGCACTGCAAGCAAAAGACCCAGCTCGTGAGGGTTGCCTCGAAGCTGAGTCTTGGTAGAATTCTGTATAGTTTTGCGGAGCTATGCATGATCTTGTGTGTCCGAGGGGCAAGCGCAACCATTTGCACATACATCCGGTATTCCGGTTGGTGAACCGATCCGGATCATGCTCGGGCAATAACAAAGCGCGTTGTGCGAACAGCTTCACTATACCTCCGTGAGTGGCGTTTCGCCAGCTCAACTGGGCTGGTGTCGTATAGCCTGGCGACGCGTCCGGAGTCGGTTTTCGCTCAACGTCGGTGTCACCGCCCTGAGTACCCTCTGTGTCTATCACTGCGGTTCTGCGCAGGTTGTTCCCAGGTGCGGGCACGCAGAGCATCTACGCTGCGGGGACCGCGACCGTCACATGGGGACCTGGTGTGGAGGCGCGGGTGCGGTCGGCGAACCTGGTCCGAGCCCTTCGGCTCCCGGTGCCGGTGGCGTCGTCTCCGGTTGAGGGCGTGGGTCACGAAGGGCAGGAGCAGCGCCGAGAGACGGATCGTCGATGGCTTGGACCAGGTTGTGCCACAGGTTCCATTGGTCGGCGCGCCGGATCACGTCGGGTGCGCCGTTGCGGGCTCTTTCGGCGCAGGCGCCTGCACGGTCGCGACAGATCACCTCGATGCCGGGGTGGTCGGCGAGCCAGGTGGCCGGGGTCTGCTTGGCGGTCGGGCAGTCGATCGATCGGACGGTGGGCGTCCATGTCGATCAGCGCGGTGCCGCAGACGTGGCCGCGGCGGGGACGCGAAGTCGTCCACGCGCAAGACGCGGACCTGGCCGACTGGCGGGTCCGGAAGCGCCTAGACCAGGCGGATCAGCACGGACCTGCTTGTACTGAGTCCGATTAGCCCGCCCGCCGTGCGCCTCTCGGCCCGCCAAGGCCAGGCCAAGTGGTTCCAGCAGCCGGTGCAGCTACCCTGTGCAGCGGCCCGGCGGCCGTGCAGTCTGGTCACCACAGGCGCCTGCTCGGCGAACGTGCGCCGTTCACACGTGGTGTTATCGCGGAAGAACCGGCTCACTTCAGGATGATCAAGACCGGTTTGCCGCCCGCCATGAGGTGGCGCAGCCGACGACCGTAGCGGCTATGGCGCCGGGTGGCCGCTGCTCCGTACTGGTGGCAGACCGAGCTTGTGGTCTGGGTCCGCGTGGTGACCACGCCACCGTCCTGGTTTCGGTAACACCGTCGACCTGCACATCCTTCAGGTGCGGGGAGGTTCCCTGTCGGCGTGCGATTGGCGTCCGCCCAGGAATTCTGCCGCATGGGTGCGCCGCATCATCAAGATCTTGTTCATCCCGGAACTGGTCCCTACGAACGGTAGCGAGGTCATTGTGCTTCATGCCCGCATGGGCGGTTTTGGGCTTGGTGCGGTCTTCCCGGTGTCGCAGCAAACGGGCCTTTTGGTCGCATGGCCTTACTCCCGATCGTTGACGCTGGACTGTCTGAGCACCGGGGCTCCGTCGTCCAGGAACACGGCGCAGCATGACCACAGACGGCGCGTCCACCCGGGGAGGGCGTCGCCCGCTGCGGCCTCGACTCCAACGAAGCGGCTCTGGACCCGTACCGGCAGGACGATTTCCGGGCCGTCCTTGGGTCCGTTCCAGCGGAGGTCCAGGAGGCTCGCCGGCCATGCATTAGCATCGCCACAGACCTCGTCGCGGGCCACATCCTGTATGATTCTACCTATACCTAATTCTGCCAAGCAGGCTGCAATATTTGATAATTGCCTACATTGGTAACGGTGGACAGAGTTTGGTTAATGTACCTTACGTCTCCCTGTAGAAGATCTGTGGGTATGTGAGATGGCACCTTCTGTTGCGTACGGGTATGTATCTGTCGGACGTGCCCATGTCTTCGCAGAGCCGGGGGGTGAGATCATTGCGGCCAAGAAGAATGGAGAGCCCATTACGCTGCCCTTGGAGGTGGCGAAAGTAGCCGGGCCAGATGGTAAGCGCTACGTCGAGGTTTTTACACCACGGACAACGACCGGAATCGCTTATATGGAAGCGCGTGACATAACGCTCCTCACGTACGTGGAGCAGTCGGCGGACGAACTCAATTCGGATGTCTCGCGCGACATCTTCGTGATTCATGGCCGGGACGAGCTCGTTCGACGACAGTTTTTTGACTTCTTTCGGGCTCTCGGACTACGGCCGCAGGAATGGGAATATCTCGTTTCCGCCACGGGCAGTACGGCACCCGCTCTCGAACGAGTCGTCAGCGAGGCCCTGAAGCCGGGGAAAGCGCAGGCCGTCGTGGCGCTCCTCACGCCGGACGATGTGGTGCGGCTCCACCCGGGTCTGCACTCTCAGAATAAACGGGCACACGAGGTGGAGTTCACGCTCCAGCCTCGCCCCAACGTTCTGATCGAGCTGGGCATGGCGCTGAGTGCCTACCGTGACCGAACAATTCTGATCGAGTTCGGTCACCTGCGACCCATTACCGACCTGGAAGGTCTGAACTCCGTTCGGTTCAATGGAGGCACGGAGTCCATTTCTAAGATCGCCAGGCGGCTGAAGCTCGCGGGCTGCAAAGTCGATGACAGCGGCACCGACTGGCTGAGCACCGAGCGCTTCTCCGGACTGGACGCCTACAGTCGCACGGTCACTGATTAAAGGACGAAGCCAGCCCTCAAAGAACTTGATGAATGCCAGCAGTTTGTGAAGGTTGGCGCTGGCGCAGCTGCCGCGCCGCTATCGACACAGCCGCCGCACCTTGATCCGCACCGACACCGCTGGCGCCAGCGGGGGTACTGCCGCCCGGGGGCTGCTCGCGGCGGGTTGCGGCAGGCAGGAGGCCCGGGAGCAGCGTTGTGCCTGCCGAAAACTACGTCTGTGCAGGTGGGGTGTGTAGGGAGTGGGCTCCGGTGCGGGGCTTGATCAGTCGCGGGGACAGGCCGCGGCGAGGCGGTCGTGGCGAGATGATGAGCGGCTGTGCTGTTGCGGCTGGCCTGCTTGATGGTGACGAATACGTTCGCAGTGCTGCGTCTGCTTCCGGTGACCGATCGGGACAAGGACGCCGAGATCTTGGTGTTGCGGCATCAGATCGCTGTGCTGGAGCGCCGGTTGGGCGGGAGGAGGGTGCGGTTGACTGCGGCGGATCGGGCGCTGCTGGCGGCGTTGCTGCACCGGTTGCCTCTCGTGGCGTTGCGGCGGATGCGGTTGCTGGTGCGGCCGGACACGGTGCTGCGCTGGCACCGCGACCTGCTCGCTGGTCGGCACGCTGCCCGCTCGAAACCCAAGCGGCCGGGCCGCCCGCCGACCGTCCGCTCCAGTCGGCTGTTGGTACTTCGCCTGGTGCGGGAGAACCCGAGTTGGGGCTACTGGCGGGTGCTCGGCGAGTTGCTGGTGCTCGGCGTCAAGGTGGCCGCCTCCACCGTCTGGGAGATCCTCAAGGACGCCGGTGTCGATCCGGCACCCGAGCGTTCCACCCAGCACCTGGGCCGGGTTCCTGCGCTTCCAGTCCGAGGGGCTGCTGGCGTGTGACTTCCTGGAGACCGTGACCCTCACCGGCGCCCGCGTGTACGTGCTGGCGGTTATCGAGCACCGCACCCGCCGTGTCCGGTTTCTGGGCGCTACCGCTCACCCGACCGCCTTGTGGGTGACCCGGGCGGCGTGGAACCTGGTCATGGATCTGGAGGACGCGGGCTGCCGGGCACGGTTCCTGATCCGCGACCGGGACGGCAAGTTCCCGATTCTGTTCGACGCCGTCCTGGCCGATGCCGGCATCAGGGTGGTGCTGACCGGGGTGCGGATGCCCAGGATGAACGCGGTGATGGAGCGGTGGGTGCAGACCTGCCGCCGTGAACTCCTGGACCGCACGCTGGTCTGGAACCAGCGGCATCTGCTCCATGCCCTCCGCGAGTTCGAGACCTTCTACAACGCAC